>JAFDEE010000020.1 GCA_019310525.1 Deltaproteobacteria bacterium
AGGGCCTGGGAAAAGGCCAATTGGCACTTCGGCTCATGGGGTTCAGTTACAATTGAGATTAGAGTACCAAGGCTTGATGCTTTCGATCCTTTTCTCTTCGGAAGGATGGTTTGAGCAAGGGCCGATGGCCCCTTTTCTGAAGTGACCGGCGGGATTATCAGTGGGGGAAGCCGCAGCTCACGCTCTTCTTAGAGCGGGAGAACGGCGGAGGGGGTCGGCCCGCCAGAAAGCGGCGGGCAGGTGTCCCCCGCTGATAAGCCGCTGAAAACACCAGCCCGGGAGCCTCCGAACGAAAGAAAAGGCGCCATCGGCCTTAACAGGCAGACGTCTGCTTTTAGTATTCCCCGACGGCCCTTTTTAGCCTGGCCTTGGCCAGATTGTGCTCGTAAAGTGCGTTGTAATAATTGGTCCGGGCCTGGGTAAGGAGGGTCTGGGCGTCCAGCACCTCTGTGATGGTGGTTACCTGGGCCTTGTATCGCTCCTCGTTCACCCTCAGGTTTTCTTCGGCCTGTTCCACGGCCTTTTGGGTGACCGGGATGTTTTTGGCGGCCACTTCAAGGTCCAGGAGGGCCTTACGAATATCCAGGGAAACGGCGTCTTTCACCGATTCGCGGGTGTGCTGGAGCTGTTTTTTTACGCTTTCTTTTTCCCGAACAGCATCCTTGGTTTTGCCCCATTCGAAAAAGGTCCAGCTCAAGGCGGCCGTAACCTGCCAGTGGTTGGCATCATGAAAGGAGCTTCCCGAGACCCTCAGATCGTCTCCTTCCTTGATGTAATTGTAATTCAGGGCCACCTCAGGATAGAACTTGCTCTTTTCAAGGCGGATCTGTTGCTCAACCTGTCGAAGATTCATGTCGATTTCTTTAATCTCCGGGCGATTTTCGAGGGCCCTTTCAAGAAGAGTTTTGAAATCAACGTGTTCCGGGCGGTAGATCAAGATGTCCTCGATTTCCAGGGGGGCGTCAACGGGTCTTGCAAGAACCCTGTTGAAGGCGCTCTTGGCCAATTCCACCCCGTTTCTGGCCCTTACTCGGTTTTGTTTCGCGTTGGCCAGCTCCACCTCGACCTTAAGAAGATCGTTTACAGGGATCATACCCACCTTGTAAAAACTCCTGGCCACCTCCACGTTTGATCTCAGGGATTCAACGGCCTTTTCTGCCACTTCGAGAGCCTTCTGGGCCTTGAGGACGCCGAAGTAGGCCTCCTTGACCCGGAGGATCAGGTCCAGCTTGCCGGCCTCGAGCTGGATCTTGGAAAGATCGATTCCCAGCTTGGCCAGTTCGTAAGCGCTTGTGAGGGCGAAACCGGTGAAGATGGGCTGGGTTACAGTCAATTTCCACTGGTAATTGTCCTGGGTATTGAGATCCCTCGCCGGGATCTCCCCCAGTCCTCCGAGGGAGACAGGAGAACTTCGGGTAACCGAGTCAAGGTAGGTGAAACTGTAACTGGTGGAAAGCTTCGGGTAGAAACCTTTCCTGGCTTGCTCCTTCGCGAATTCAGCCTCCCGGAGTCGTTCTTCTTTCGCCTTGATCTCCCAGTTGTGGGCAAGGGCCTCCCTAATGCATTCTTCAAGGGAGTAAACCTTCTGAACGTTCTCCGCGAATAGCGTACCAGGAAGCCAGGCGACAAAGAGAAAAAGGAAAAACATGGTCCAACAGGGGGTTCTCGGATGGTTTCGTCTCATGGTCACCTCGTTTTTATTGAAAAGATGTTTTTCTTGGGCCTGGGTCCAAGGAGTTTGCTCCCCGCTCACAGCAGGAATCGCTTCCCCGGGAAACCGGAAGTTCGAAGAGGGCTGCTGCACGCTTATCGTGCCCCTGTATGCTTTCCCGAAGAGATCCGGCGACTCGTATACTAGTGGAACTGAACATAATTTCAAGTCCTTTCGGCCCCCCGGCGCCCTTCCTCCTTTCCCTGGCCCAGGCATTGTGGGCCGTCCCATTAGGAAAGGGTTTTTTTGAATCGGGATACGGCCAACAGGATGAATAGCAGGGCCAGTCCCAGTTGCGGAAGAATCGAAGGCCAGAGGGACTGGATGCCCAACCCTTTGAGTAACACTCCACGCAGGATCTCAAGGTACCATCGAACCGGGTCCAGAAAGGTTGCGTATTGAACCGGCAGAGGCATGTTCCGGACCGGGAACATGAACCCGCTCAAGAGCACCGCGGGCATGATGATCAGAAATGCCGTGAGCAGGGCCTGTTGCTGGGTGCCGGCGCTGACACTGATAAGGAGTGCCAGACCCACGTTCCCGACCAGAAAGACCCCCGTCATCACATAGAGAATCAGCCAGCTTCCCTTGACGGTTATACCGAAAAGCACCATGGCGATGATGAACATGGCCGTCATGATTATGTATCCCGTTATCACGTAAGGAACGGTTTTCCCCAGGATAAATTCCAGTTTGCTGATAGGGGTCACCATGATCTGCTCGATGGTGCCGATCTCCTTTTCCCTGACAATGGCGATGCTGGTGAGCAATATGCTGACGACAAGCAGCATTGTGGCGATCAGCGCCGGGACGTAGTAGAGGCGGCTTTCCAGGTTCGGGTTGAACCAGGCGCGGGTCTCCATAATGACGGAAGCGGGTTCCTGGCCGGGACCCAGCGATCTCCCGATCCTTTCCTTGAGTTTCCGGTCTGCGAATCTCTCCACGATCTGCCGGGCATAACCGAATATGATGGAAGTGGTATTACTGTCCGTCCCGTCTGCCAGGATCTGCAACCTGGCCGTTCGCCCGGAAACCAGATCCTGCTCAAACCCCGCGGGAATATGAAGGGCGACCCGAACCCTTCCCCGGTCGAGGGCCCGTACCATTTCAGCCTGTGAACCGGCTGCCTCCCGGATCTCGAAATATCCGCTTGATGTGAAAGCCTCCAGGAACTCCCTGGAAGAAGGCGTTCGGTCGGAATCCAGCACCACGGTCCGGATTTCCATGACGTCCGTGGTCAGAGCGAAGGCCATGACCGCCATCTGAATGATCGGTACAACGAAGATCACAATCCGCATCCTGGGGTCCCGGAACATCTGGAGAAATTCCTTTATCAACATGGATTTCAGCCGCTTCAACATCTCCTACTCCAGTTTCATCTTCATGCGTTTAATGGAAAGGACCACCATGAAAAGGGCATATATTGCAAGCAGCAAGGCGTTGAACCACAGGATTTCCAGCCCGATCCCCTTTAGATAGATCCCCCTGAGAAGGGAAATGAAGTACCGCGCGGGCACGATGTAGGTCAGGCACTGGATGGGAAAGGGCATGTTTTCGATGGCGAACACGAAGCCGCTCAGGAGCATGGTGGGGAGAAAACCCGCGAGAAGGGCCGCTTGGTTGGCCAGGACCTGTTTTTTAAGGCTCACGCTGAGCATCATGCCGAAGAAGAGGGCGCCCGTCAAAAACACCGTGGACACCAGGAACACGAGGGCGGTGCTGCCCCTCAGTGGCACGCCGAAGAACCACTGGCCCACCAGGACGGCGGTGGCCACGTCCGCCAGGCCGATGGCGAAGTAAGGGGTTATCTTCCCGAAGATCAGTTCAGGACCCCGGAGAGGGGTACTGATGAGCTGCTCCATGGTCCCCATTTCCCATTCCCGGGCCACTGTGACACTCGTGAGCATGGCCGCGATGACGATCATGACGATGGCGATGATCCCGGGGATGAGCACGTTTTGACTCCTCAGGTCGGGGTTGTACCAGGCCCTGGGCTCCATCTCCACGGGCGGGGCGGGTTCGGGGAGGCCGCGGAAGCGGGCCTGTTCCACCTGGATCTTCCCGGCGTAAAGCATCCCGATTCCACGGACATAACCCAGGGCCAGACGGGAAGTATTGGCGTCGCTGCCGTCTGCGATCACCTGCACCCGGGTTTTGCCTCCGCCGAGGACATTGTCGGCGAAATCAGACGGTATGACGATGGCGATTATGGCCCGGCCCTTCTCCAGGGCCTCCTGGACGGCGCGGTAGGTGTCGAGATAGTCCACGATGGAGAAATAGGGAGAGCCGTCGAAAAGGCTCAGGAGTTCCCGGCTCTGGGGTGTTCGGGATCGGTCCCAGACCACGGTGGGTACGTTTTTCAGGTCCAGATTGAGGGCATAACCGAACAGCATGATGAGAATCATGGGAATGGCCAGGGCCAGGAAGAGGCTCCGCCAGTCCCGCAATACATGGAGAAACTCCTTCTTGATCATGGCCTTGAGGCGTCGCGGATTCATGGCGCATCTCCTCCGGTTCCCGGGCTGTTTTCCCCTGTTTCCCCCCGCTCCACGGCCTCGACCAGTGAAACGAAGACGTCCTCCAGGGTGGGCAGGATTTTTTCGATGCCTTGGATCTCCTTGCCCTTCTGCTCCAGGGTGCGCCGAATGGCTTGTTCGGCGGATCTCGCGTCTTCCACCACGGCATGGAGCCCGGCTCCGAAAAGGGCGATCTCCCGAACTTCCGGGAGCCTGGCGAGATCATCCATGACATCCTGAGGAGCGGTGCAGCGCACATCCAGGATCTCCTCGCGAAGCATCCCGGTCTTGAGTTCGACGGGAGTGCCCACGGCCACCAGGCTTCCCCGGTAGATGAGGGCGATGCGGTTACAATACTCCGCCTCATCCATATAATGGGTCGTGACGAAGACGGTCACCCCGCGCTCCGCCATATCGTAGATGAGGTCCCAGAAACGCCTCCGGCTTAAGGGATCCACTCCGCTTGTGGGTTCGTCCAGGAAGATGATGGGCGGTTCGTGGAGCACAGCGCAGGCCATGGCGAGACGTTGTTTCCACCCCCCACTCAGGATCGAGGTGAGGCTTTGGAGGTGTCTTTCCAGCCCTGCCATGGCTACAGCCCAGGACTTTCTCTCTTCGAGGCGGGAGCCGTGGAGACCGTAAATGCCCCCGTAAAAATCGATGTTCTCCTCGACCGTCAGGTCCTCGTACAGAGAGAATTTCTGACTCATATAACCGATATGCCTCTTGATTTCTTCAGGCTGGGTCCGGATATCAAAACCCGCAACAGTTCCCCCGCCCTCGCTGGGTCTTAGGAGGCCGCAGAGCATCCGGATGACGGTGCTCTTTCCCGCCCCGTTTGGCCCGAGGAACCCGAAAATTTCTCCGCGCCGCACCTCGAAACTGACCCTGTCCACCGCAACGAAGGTGCCGAACCGTCGGGTCAGATGATCCACCCGGACGGAGAATCCATCCAGATCCCGGGGAACGGATCCCGTGTCCGGGAGAGCAGGAGGAACCGAGAGGGGCATGAGGGAATCGGCGTCTTCTCCGGCTTTGGAGACCAGGTGCACGAAGACATCCTCCAGGGAAGCCGCCCGCTGGCGGATTTCATCGTAGGGAATTCCACCCCGGTCCAGCAGGTGACGGATATCCTCGCGGGCCTTCTCGAACTCATCGCAGGTGACATGCACGCGGTCCCCGTGAATCTCCACTTCCTTCCACTTTCGGGCCTCCCGGATCAGTCTGCTCGCTTCCTTGGCCCGGGCCGTCCGTACCGAAAGGATGCCCCCGGGCATCAATCCCCTTATCTCCTCGGGTGTCCCCTCCGCAAGCAGCCTCCCCCTGTCCAGGAGCCCAACCCGGTTGCAGCGCTCGGCCTCATCCATGTAAGCAGTGGTCACCAGGATGGAAACCCCCTCCCTGAGGAGCCTGTAGAGAATGCGCCAGAAGTCCCGGCGGCTCACAGGGTCCACCCCGTTGGTGGGTTCGTCCAGGAGCAGCACCTTGGGGGTGTGGATCAGGGCACAAACAAGTTGGAGCTTCTGTTTCATCCCACCCGAAAGGCGCCCCGCCCGCCGTTTCGTGAACGGGCCCATGGCACTGAAATCCAGGAGACGGTTGATGACCTGCCTCCTCCCTTTTCGCGGAACACCGTAGAGATCGGCATAGAACTCGATGTTTTCCAGAACCGTCAGGTCTTCGTAGAGGCCGAACCGCTGGCTCATGTAAGCCAGGTTGTCCTTGACCTTCCCCTGCTGGGTCCGGACGTCGAATCCGGCGATGCGGACCTCCCCTTGGGTCGGATCCAGGATGCTCGAGAGCATGCGCAGAGTGGTGGTCTTGCCCGCTCCGTCAGGACCCACCAACCCGTAGATCTCTCCGGGTGCGACCCGTATGCTCAAGTCCCTCACCGCCGTAAGGTCCCCGAACCTCTTGGTGAGGCAGTCGGCGTAGATCGCGGGGTCCCTATTCTCCATGGCTTTCATCGGCGGCCTCGATAACGGCATCCGCAGGCATTCCCGGCTTGAGTTCGCCCTCAGGGTTCGGGAGGTCGATCTTGACCCGGTACACGAGCTTGACCCGCTCATCGTGGGTTTCCACCGACTTGGGTGTAAACTCGGCCTCGCTGCTGATAAAACTCACGTGACCTCGGAAAGTCTTTTTCGGGATAGTGTCGGTGCGGACCTCCACCGGTTGTCCCAGTTTTATGTGCCCGAGATCCCTCTCATTCACGTAGGCGCGAAGCCAGACCCGGTCGAGGATCCCGATGGTCACAACGGGGGAGCCGACCTGGAGGTATTCGCCGGGCTCGGCGGCCTTGCTCAGGACCACGCCGCTGAAGGGGGCCCGAAGCCGGGTGTATTCGAGTTGTTGCCGGGCCTGCTGCAAGGCCACCTCAGCGAGCCGAACTCTTGCCCGAGCCTGGTCGATGGTTTCCTTGCGGGGGCCTTCCTTGACCAGGGCGTAAGCAGCCTCGGCCTCACGGAGGATCGCCTTTGCGTGGGAGATCTTCTCCTCCCTGGCCCCTTCCCTGCGAAGGCTCAGCCTTTCCCTCGCACTCGCGAGCCTCGCCCGGGCCTCTTCGTATGCGCTCAAGGCCGACTCGTATTTTTTCCGAATGATATCGTACTCCCGCTCGCTGATTACACCCTCCCTCCGGAGCTTTCCGAAGCGTTTATCATCCGACCGGGCGAGTTCCAACCGGGCCTGGGCCCCCTGAAGGACGGCCCGAGCCCTTTCGACCTCGGCCTCGGCGTTCGATATTTCCTGAGAACGGCTGCCCCGCTCAAGTTCCAGCAGCAATGCCCTGGCCTGTGCCACCCTGGCCTCTGCCCTCAGGATCTCCTCTTTGCGGCTGCCCGTCTCGAGTTCAGCAAGGGCGGCTCGGGCCTGTGCCAGATTGGCCTTTGCCCGGGCAACGGCCAGTTCCTGGTCCGTGTCGTCCAACCTGGCGATCAATTGGCCTTTCCGGACCTCTTCGCCCTCGTCCACGAGGCGTTCCAGGAGCCTTCCCGGAATTCTGAAGCCGATGCGGGCATCGGTCACCTCGATGTTTCCGGAAAGGATGATAGGGGAGGAATTCTCCCTGTCACGGGACAGGAGGTAGTATCCCAGGAGTCCCGCAAGGATCAGGATCATCAGGAGCATGACACGCTTTTTCTTGTTCATGGGAATGTCCTGCCTTTTCGCAAGATGGTTGTTTTATTGTCCCATCCGGGGAATGAGAGAATCTTCGGCCCCTTGGCCCCTAAGCTTACGGCTTCAGTCGATAGTAGTTTGCTTTCCAGCAGCCCTCCAATGTGAAGGGGATACTCATGGACGCCTCAGGGCCCTTATGATTAGTTCCTCGATCTCGGAGGCCGGATCGCGCATCCCCCGGTCCAGTTGCCGGAGGCTCTTGATGAATTCTTCCCGCCTGGCCGCAATGGTCTCCATTCTTCTCCTCATGACCATGGGACCCACTATCATCAGGTGGACGATCGTGGGCCTGGCCTCAATAAAGACGCCCCTTTTGGCTCCTTCTTGAAGGATCCCGGAAAGAACGGTCACGATCCGCTTGAGGTCGAGCAGGATCTCATCCGGCAGATGGTGTCCGCCTGAAGCGATTTCCCGGATTATGATCGGGGAAAAGCTTGGATGCTCTTTCATGAGTCCGGCCAGAGTGCGCACATAGAGCCTTAATTTTTCCTCCGGGGGGTCTTCCTCCTGCATACTATTCTCCAGCTGTTCCGCCACATGGAGAAAAACCCGGTGAAGGACCTCTGAGTAAAGGGTCTCTTTGTCCCCGATCCGGTAATAGATCATGGCCTTGTTGACACCGGCTCTTCGGGCGATCTCATCCACCCTGGCACCTTCAAAACCTGACTCTGCAAAGACCTCCAGGGCGGCGTCCAGGATTTCCCGCACAGCCTGCTCCCTTTTTGGCCGTAACTGCCCGCTTTTCATGATAAACCTTTCGTTTAGACTGTATAGTTTAACTAAACGGTTAGTTAATAATGGCGAATATAATTTCTGCCCTTACCGTTGTCAAGGGAAAAATCATACGGAAAAAGTTGGTCTGAATTGTAATGATTCAGGCGGCCGGGTGCAGCACCGGGGGCAACTGCTTGAGGGTTTCGATGGGAATGTGGCACAGGATGCGATGACCCTGGCCGTTTTGCTGCCAGTCCGGGGCCTTGCGGGCGCACAGGGCCCCTTGTCCGGGTGCCAGGCCGCGGCGGGGACACCGGGTGTGAAAGCGGCACCCGGCCGGGGGGTCAAGGGCGCTTGGCACGTTGCCGATCAGCCGGATACGGGCCTGATCAGCGTCCGGGTCAGGGATGGGTACGGCCGAGAGCAACGCCTCGGTGTATGGGTGGTATGGGGGGCGGTAAATGGCTTGGGCCGGGCCGATCTCCACCACTTGGCCCAGGTACATGACGGCGATCTCGTCGGAAAGGTAGCGTACCACGCTAAGATCGTGCGCGATGAAGATCATGGTGGTGCCAAAGGCGCTCTGGATGTCGAGCAGCAGGTTGATCACCGCCCCCTGCACTGACACGTCCAGGGCCGATACCGGCTCGTCGCAAATGATCAGGTCGGGTTTGCAGGCCAATGCCCGGGCGATGCCGACCCGCTGCTTTTCTCCGCCGGAAAGCTGGCGCGGCAGCCTGTAATAATAGGATGGACCGAGCCGGACGGCCTCCAGCAGCCGCAGAACCTCGGACTTGACCCGGACCCGGGGCACGGTTTTGAACCGGATCATGGGCCGGGCGATCTGGCGCCCCACGCTGTAAACCGGGTTCAATGTGCTGTCCGGATTTTGAAAGACCATCTGCATCTGCCGCACCACCTCCAGGTCCCGCCGGGTCACCGTCTGGTTCAGGGTCAGGCCCAGAAAGTCGATCCGTCCGCCTGAAAGCGGCTCCAGGCCGATGATCCCCTTTACCAGGGAGGACTTGCCGCAGCCCGACTCGCCAACGATCCCGAGGGTCCGGCCCCGCCGGAGGCGGAGGCTGACGTTGTCCACGGCCTTGACGAACCGGGCTTGCCCCAATCCCAGCAGGTCCACCAGGCGGCTGGTTTCGTGCCGGTAATAGACCTTGGCGCCTTCCAGGAGCAACAGGTGGCCGGTCTTGTCGGTATCGGGCCGGACTGCTTCGGCTTTTCCACCCCCCTTTGATGCCTTTACTGCCCGCTGCTGGCCCGCCGGGGCGTCGGCCAGCAGGCAGCGGACTTGGTGGGCTTCGGTCAACCGGACCATGGCCGGTCGTTGCCGGCGGCAGCGGTCGATCGCGTAATGGCAGCGGGGGGCGAACACGCAAGCGTCGGCAGGGCGGTTGTCCGGCCGGGGCACCCGGCCGTCGATGGTGCTGAGAACCGCCGTGTGCTTGCTCTGACCCAGCCGGGGAAGACAGTTCAGCAGCCCCCGAGTGTAAGGATGGGCAGGGCGGCGGAACAGCTCGTCGGTCGGCGCCTGCTCCACCACCTGGCCGGCGTACATCACGCAGACCCGGTCGCTGACCCGGGCCACCACCCCCAGGTTGTGGGTGATGAACAGGTTGGCCGTGTCGAAATCCCGCTTGAGGTCTTCGACCAGGTCCAGCACGGCCGCTTCCACCGTCACGTCCAGGGCCGTGGTGGGTTCGTCCATCAGCAGCAGGGCCGGGTGGTTGAGCATTGCCATGGCGATCACCACCCGTTGCTGTTGACCGCCGGAAAGCTGGTGGGGATAACGGTCCATCACCTGGTGCGGATCAGGCATCTGGACCCGTCGGAGCATCCCCACAGCCCGTTGTCGTGCCTCCTGCCGGCCTATGGGCCGGTGGGAGGTGAGCACCTCGATCAACTGCCGGCCGATCCGGAGCGAGGGGTTCAGGGCCTGCATGGGGTCCTGGAAGACCATGGCGATGCGGTCGCCGCGCAGGGCGCGCAGTTGCTGCTGGCTTTTGCCCACCAGGTCTTGGCCGTCAAAGAGAATTCGGCCGGAGCCGATCTGGCCGTTGGGGCCCAGGGCGTTGACCAGGGCAAAGGCCACGGTGCTCTTGCCGCAGCCCGACTCGCCGACCAGCCCAAGGGTCTCTTTGGGATGGATATCGAACGAGACGTCGCGGACCGCCTCCACCAGCCCGTCGCGGGTCCGGTAACCCACCGTCAGCCCGCGGACGCTGACCACCGGCCGGCTGCCGTTTTCGGGACGGTTTGTGTTTTTCGTTTCGCCCATGTTTCTGGAAACTGCAGTTGTCGGTTTGGAAAACACCAGGCTCTTGATTTCCCGGGCGCTGATTTCGGTTAGGGTTCCTCGGGCCGTTTCACTGGTAACGCATGGACTCCTGCCGCAGGCCGTCGGCCAGCAGGTTCAGCCCCACCACCAGGGAGGCGATGGCCAGCGAGGGCCACAAGGCCGCCCAGGGGCTGCCTTCCAGGATGAACTCCCGGCCCTTGGCCACCATTGACCCCCAATCCGGCGACGGGGGCGGCAGACCCAGTCCCAAAAACCCCAGGGTGCCCATGGCGAAGATGGCGTAGCCGACCCGCAGCATGGCGTCCACGATGACCGGCCCCCGGGCGTTGGGCAAAATTTCCACGAACATGATGTACCAAGGGCTTTCGCCCCGGGTTTCGGCGCTGAGCACAAATTCCCGGTTTCGGATGTCCAGAGTCAGACCTCTGACCAGCCGGGCGATACCTGGGGTGCCCACGATGGTCATGGCCAGCACCACATTGAGGGCCGAGGCCCCCAGGGCGGCCATGATGATCAGATACAGCAGGATTATGGGCACGGCCATCATGGCGTCCAGCAGGCGCATGACCAACTCGTCGATCCAGCCGCCGTGGTAGCCGCTGACCAGGCCCAGGGTGATGCCCAGGGCCAGGGCCACCAGCACGCCCCAGATGGCGGTGCCGCCCGGGATCCATCCGGTTTCCGACACCGGGGTGATCACCAAAACCACCCGGGCGCCGTAGATCAGCCGGGCCCACAAGTCACGGCCCAGCTCATCGGTACCCAGGATGTGCTGCCGGCTCGGGCCCTGGTTGGGGGCCTTCCAGTCCTGCTCCAGAGGGGAGAAATCGGTCAGCAGGGGGGCGAACAGGGCGACGAAGACCCAGAAACCCACGATGGCCAGCCCCACCATAGCGGTCCTGGAGGCCAGCAGCACCCGTATACCTCGCCTGATGCGGTCCAGCCGGCGTTCCGGCCATCCGGCTGCCGGGCCGCCGGTTTCGGCTGTAATGAAGGGGGATGGAGCTGTCATACCGCTTGGTGTCGTCTCCATTGCTTCCGGTCGAAACGGCTAGTCGTACCGGATCTTGGGATTGAGGAAGGTGTAAAGAATGTCGGCCACCAACTGGGTGCCCACGGCCACCACCACCATGATCATGGCCCCGGCCTCAAGGGCGTTAATGTCCTTGTACAGGGCCGAATCCAGCAGATATTTGCCCAGGCCGGGGTAGCCGAAAACCACCTCCACGATAACAATACCCCCCATCAGCCAGTTGACGTGGAGCATAATCACGGTTATCGGGGCCATCAGGGCGTTGCGGACCGCGTGGCCGAAGACCACCCGGCGCGGCGACAGGCCCTTGAGGTAGGCGGTACGGATGTAGGCCGAGCGCATTACCTCCACCATGCTGGCCCGGGTTATGCGCAGCACGTAGCCCAATTCGATCAAGGTCAGGGTCAGCAGGGGAAGCACCAGCATGTCGGGTCGTTGCCAGGGGGCGGCAAGGCCGAAAACCGTGGCGCCGGGTACCCAGTTCAGCCAGACGGAAAAGATCAGGATCAAAAAGATCCCGGTGGCAAACTCGGGAATCACCGAAAAAATCATTCCGCCCACCGAAAGGCCCCGGTCCAGGAGACTTCCTTCCCGAAGTCCCGCTACGATGCCCAGCCCCAGGGCAAGGGGCATGACCAGCACAAAGGCCATGGCCGCCAGCACCAAGGAGTTTCGCAGCCGGACGAAAAGACTGCTTGCAACGGGGCGTCCGGTCCGCAGGGAGATACCCGGATCGCCCCGGACAAAGCCCTTTTTCAGCGGGATGTAGCGCACTGCGCCCCCGGAACTTTGCTTCCAGCCCGAGCCCATGATGAAGGTCCAGACCTTGCGCTCAGCTCCCTTCTGCCACAGCACGGCCCGGTTGTCCCGGTCCACGCCCCAGGCCTGGACGATGCCGTTCGGCCCCTTTTGCCAGCGGGAATTGTCCACAACGGTAGTGACGGTGCCGTCGGCCTGTCGTATCTCGGCCATCAGGTCGTCACCTTCCAGGTGCCAGCGCACCAGCTGTCCGTCGGGCCGCACCGCCCACCATTGGACGAAGCCCTTGGGGGTGACGATTCGTTCCAGTTCGAGGCCGATCTTGCGTCGCGCCAGCCGGTCCGAGCCTACCAGCCATTGCAGGTACCGGGCCCACAAGGGCTGGTCAAGGCCCATCTGGGCCAGGAAGGAGGCCTCCTGCTCGGGGGTGACGAAGGCCCCCAACACGTTGCGGGCAACGTTGCCCGGCGAGGCCTCGGTGATCACAAAGACCGCCGCCGAGACCAGGATCATGGTCAGCAGCAGAACAGCGCAGCGACGAACGATGAACTTGACCATGGCAAAAGCGCCTCCAGGTCAGGAGGCCAGCCAGGCATCGGTCAGCAGCAGGTTCAGATTGGGATGGGCAACCACGTTTTTCAGCCGCTTGTTGGGGCACATCCAGGTGTTCATCCAGTAGGAGATGCCGATGGGCCCGCGGTCCATCTGAATCTGCTCCAGCCTGCAGAACAGCTTGCGCCGCTTTTCCACGTCCAGGGTGCCCGAGGCGGTTTTCAGCAGGCGGCTGAATTCCTCGTCCACCCAGCGGGTCTCGTTCCAGGGAACCGGCTTTCCTGTGTCGTCGGCGATGTAGGCCAGGTTAGGGACCATGGTGCCCAATGGACGATGAGTCCAGGGAGTGATGCCCAGGTCCACCTCGGTCCACTTTTCCCAGTACTGGCTGGTGGGCATGGTCTGGATCCGGATCCGGATGCCGGCAGGCGCTGCGTCCTGCTTGAGCACCTCGGCGTATCGGACCACGTCGGACCATTCCGAACCCACGGCCAGCTTGACGTCGATGCCATTGGGATAGCCGGCTTCCGCCAGAAGTTTGCGGGCCTTTTCGGGTTGATAGGCGGGCACCGGCTTGGGGCAGTACTCCGGGTGCTTGGGGTAGACGTGGAAGTCCTGGCCCGGCAGCCCTTCGCCCTGATAGGCCAAGGCAAGGATCTTTTCCCGGTTCTGGCACAGCTTCAGGGCCATGCGGATTCGGTTGTCGTCCCACGGCTTTTGGTCCACCCTCATGCGTAGCACCCGCACCGTGGCCGTGGCCACCGGCAGCACCCTGATGTGGGGGTCTTTGGCCACCGCCTTCATGATCTGGGGGCCTGGGTTGTCCGAGGCGTCTATCAGGTCGATTTCCCCGGACTTCAAGGCGGCGATCTGCGGGGCCAGTTCACCGCCCATGTCGATGAACCGGATCTGGTCTATGTAAGGCAGGGGCTTGCCGTCGGTCCCTTTTTGCCAGTAATCTTTACGGGCCTTGAGAATGCAGATCTCTCCTTCCCTGTAGGTATCCAGCAGAAACGGGCCGGTGCCGTGAGGTGCCTTTTTCATGTCCCCCTGAAAGGTGCGGTGATTGAGCACCTGGGCGGTGTATTGGTAGAAATGCTCGGGCACCGCGATCTCCGGGCGCTTGAGATGAAGCCGGAACCGGTAGTCGTCCAGCTTTTCGATACCTGTGGGGGCCAGGTAGTCTCCCACCAGTCCCAGCAGGGAGGACTTGACATCCTTGTCAAGCCACTGGCCGATGGTGAAGATACAGTCGTCGGCGGTGAGGGGATCGCCGTTGTTGAACCGGATCCCCTTGCGCACGGTAAAGGTCCAGGTCTTGAGATCTTCGCTGGCCTGCCAACTTTCACACAGGTAGGGATGGGTGATGTTGTTTTCGTCGGTAAAGGTCATGTACTCGAAGACCTGGCGCATGGAGTTGGCCGGCATCAGCCAGGAAAAGCGGGCCGGGTGGTCGATCTTCTGGATTTGCTGGGCGACCTTGAGCACCCCTCCCCGTCGGGGCTTGGTGCCGGCGAATGCCCGGGCCGGCCAGGTCAAACCGGCAAGTTGGCCGGCTGCCAGAGCCGATGTGCCAAGCAAGGTGGCCAGGCGCAGGAACTGGCGGCGGGAAAGCTTACCCTTTTCCATGTCGGACTTGAGATCCATGACCGCCGGGTGGAAATCCGTGCAATGGGGCTTCATGTCATCCTCCTTGATCAAGGGACCCAATTTCGAAAAATGGCCCTGATAAAATAATTACGGTTCAAAATAAAATTATGGAGTTTTATTTGAGGATTGAGATGCCAAAACAGGCCCTATGAATTTTTTTATTGGTTTATTTTATAAATTTTATACGATAGCAGATGAGGTCGGTTTGTCAAGGAGAGGTAGAATCCCACCAGCATCATTGATAAGCTTTTAGAGTTCAAATCAAAATTCGGCTTGCCCGGTCACCGGTTTACGTGGTAAGCCTGACGGAACGACCGCAATTTCACCTGGAGCAAGGATACTATGGCCCATTTGATGGAACATGGACCTGTCCGTCACCCGAACCACCAGGCCGACGATCGGCTGGGAGAAGAAGTTTTGGTGGCCCTGAGACGGATCATCCGCGCTATCGATATGCACTCCCGCTACCTTGCCAAACATTTCGGGCTCACCGGCCCCCAACTGCTGGTGATCAACCAGCTACACAAGGCCGGCTCCCTGTCCGGCAGCGACATCGCCCGTGCCGTCAGCCTCAGCCAGGCCACGGTCACCGGTATTCTGGATCGACTGGAAAAACGGGGACTGATCCGTAAGGTACGCTCTGACGTGGACAAGCGCCGGGTGATGGTATCCCTTACGTCCCAGGGCCTCAAACTGCTGGACCAGGCGCCGCCCCTGCTCCAGGCGTCGTTCCTGGATCAATTCGACAGCCTGAAACCCTGGGAGCGGACCCTGGTGCTCAGTGCACTTCAGCGGCTGGTGGACATGTTCGACGCCTCCCGGATCTCCGCAGCCCCTATCCTGACCACCGATCCCATTGAGGATCCCGGCACCGATCCTGTCTCCTAAAGGTTCGCCGGCTTTTTCCTCAAACGCCCCGGATTAACTTTTTTGAGAGCCGTCAAGGAGGATATCGAGGCTCTGGCCGGAGGAAATCACTTCCAAGAGGGCCGAGCGGATTTCCTCCACCCTCTCCTTCTCGGTCAGCTTTCTTCCCTCTTGGTCCCTCACGTAGAAGATGTCCGCCACCTGGTCCACCTTGGTCGCAACCTTGGCGATACGGATGGTGATGCCTAATTCAAAGAGCCTCCTCGTGATGTCATGGAGAAGGCCGATCCGGTCGTCGGCGAAGACCTCGATCAACGTGAAGAAGTCCGAGGCCTCGTTATCGATGATGACCTGGGGTTTCTTGAGGGAGGTCCGGGGGGAGCGGAGAAATGAAGAACGCCCCTTTTCCTTGAGGCGCTCGGAAAGGTGGAGGCGGCCTTCAAAGGTTTCCTTGAGGTCCCGTCTCACCCTTTCCCAGGCCTGGGTCTGGCGCAGGGGATCGAGGGGCGGGGTGACACGGAAGATGTCGACCGCAGTACCGTCCTCCCAGGTGTAGATGTGGGCGCTCAGGATGTTGATGCCGTTCAGAGCGAGCACCCCCGCGATATCGGAAAAAAGACCGGGGCGGTCCATGGCCAGCACGGTCACCTCCCAGGCCCCCTCGGAGCGTTCCTCCCTGGCCTCAAGGCTGAATCGGCCGGGATCCTTTTTCTCGAAGGGCCAGCCCGCGTCCAGGAGCAGGTTGATGTGGTGAGCGATTGTGGAAGGAGAAATATCAAGACAATAACGCAGGGAGAGGGAGTCAAGGGTCCGGTCCAGGTCATGGGGTTCCATCCGTTCGGCCAGGAGGTGACGGAGCTCGCCCAGGGTCTCCTTCGTTTTCATGTCGGCCACCGGGGTGGCGAGTTCTCCTTTTTCAAGGACATGAAGAAGTCTGAAAAACAATTCCTGTACGAGGTTTGCGATCCACTCGTTCCACGCCCTGGGGCCGGTGGCCTTTGAATCGGCCCAAGTCAGCAGATAGAGCATCTTCAAGCGGGGGATCGTCCCGATAATCCTGGCGCAGCTTACGATGGCCTTCTCGTCGTTGAGATCCCTTCTCGTGGCCGTCTTGGCCAGCAGCAGATGATTTCGGATCAGGAAGAGGATGTCCTTCTGCTTGTTCTTGTCGTACCCTAAGCGGTCCAGGATTCGGGCCGCGATCCCGGCCCCGGCGACGGAATGGTCCCGCCTGCCTTTCCCGATATCATGGAGAAGGGCCGCGAGATAGAGAGGCACCGGATCGTTTAGGTCCGACAGGATATCGGGAAGCAGGAGTTCCCCTTCGGCGGCTACTTCTTTGATCTTCCTGAAGGTTTGAAGGGCATGCCTTCCAACGGGATAGACGTGGTAGTTATCGAACTGGATGTGGTCTCTGATTTCCCGGAACTCGGGGATTAATGCCTCCAGGAACCCGGTCTCCAGCATCTGGTCCAGGGTCTCGAAGGCCCCCTCCTGTTCGAGCAGGCCGAGGAAGAGGCTTCCGGTCTCGGCCGATGTCCTGAAGGGCTCATCCACGAGGTGGATAAATTCTTTCACAAGGCGTTTGGCATCAAGTGAGAGGGGAGTTCCCAGACGTGCGGCGGCCTCGAAAATTTCCAGTAGAAGAATGGGGTCGGCAGGTATGGCTGTAGCCGAATCAAAGGCTACTTCACCGTGGTGAAGGTGGATGCCGGGTGAGATCTCTCTTGGCCGCTCCTTCCCCCTCGATCGTCTGGTCTGCTCCGTAAGGTGGCTGTCCAGGAAGGACCGGTGGAAGGACTTGAGGGCCGCCATAGAGGCATGGAGCCTGCCGAGGAAGGCCTCCACGGGAAGAAGCCTGCGGGTCCCCCGGAAATCCATCACCCCGGCGATGCGGGGTTGGTATTCAAAGTGAAGCCGGTCGTTTTTTCTCCTGGAAAGACGGTGAAGGTGGTTTCGAACCAGCCAAATGAAACGGAGACAGCCCAGGAGTTCCCGGTATTCGATGTGGGACAGGATCCCGGAATATTCGAGATCCCTGGGATCCTTCGCGTCAAAAAAGAACTTGGCCAGCCATAACATGGCATGGTAGTCCCTCAAACCTCCTGTTCCATATTTCAGGTTGGGTTCGAGCAGATAGCTGGCATCCCCGAACTCGGCCATCCGTTTGTGGGTCTCCGCTGCCAACCACCTTGAAAAAGCCGAGGCCTGCCGTTTGATGACCTTGTTCCGGAACTCCTCCATGAGAGAGAGGAACAATGGGAAATCTCCGCAGACAAAGCGGCCGTCGATCAGGGAAGTCAGGACGGTGAAGTCCTCCCTGGCAAGGGAAAGGCAATCCTTGATGGTCCTGAAGGCGTACCCGATTTCAAGGCCCAGGTCCCAAAGGGGATAAAGCAATCTTTCAGAGAGTGCTGAGGCCGCCTGGGGTACCCGATCCTTGAAAAGAACCATGACGTCGATGTCGGAGTGGTAGCAGAGTTCCCGTCGTCCATAACCCCCAAGGGCCACCAGGGCGAATGAATGTCTTTTGTGCAAGGGACCCTGGGATTCTTCCTCAAGGCTTTTTCGAAAGTACTCGTCCACGATCTCCGTGTAGTATTCAAGGAAGTCCCATGAAACATCACCTCTGGAGAACCGCAGGAAAAGTTCTTCTCTGGATTGAGCGAATTCTTTCATCGGAGGTAATAAATTCCTTTTTTGTTCCCGGGAAAGGGAGGGGTCAGGAGGCCTGCAGGAAAGATCATATTTGGATCTATCCTGCATTGCAAGCGCTCTTAAGAGCGGAGAATGTCTAAAAAGTCAATTGACAACCCGCTGACCGCCGATTTAGTATCATTTTTTCAATTCTGCGGGAACCGGCACGGATGAAAAGGGAGCGTGGCGGGGAAGAGATGATGAATCTTTTGTAAAGAACAATCGTTGGGGAGGAAGCCCATGAAAAAGATTGAGGCCATTATCAAGCCCTACAAACTGGATGAAGTCAAGGATGCGATCGTGGAGCTCGGTATCAACGGCATGACTATCAGCGAGGTCAAGGGTTTCGGCCGGCAAAAAGGACACAAGGAAATCTACCGGGGGGCTGAATACGTCGTGGACTTCGTACCCGTCATCAAACTGGAAGTGGTCGTCCCATCGGACCTGGCCTCCAGGGTCGCTGATGCCATTCGTGAGAAGGCCTATACAGGCAAGCTGGGAGACGGGAAGATCTTCATCCTCCCGGTTGATAAGGCGATCCGGATCCGGACCGGTGAAGAGGATGAACATGCCGTGTAGGCCGGAATTTTGAAAACCACGGCCCGGATCATCCAGGAATTCCTTGATTCGAAAGAGCCCCTCGTCCAGGAAAACCTCAAGAGTGACTCCGGATTCCACACGACACGCAAATATACGGGTCTTGTCGACGGCCTGATATCGGCCCTCATGGCTGCCGAGATACCGGACCCGGACGGGAGGAAATCCCTCGAAGGACAGATGACCCTTGTGGCCCTGGGCAGCTACGGGAGGCGGGAACTCTGTTTTGCTTCCGACGTGGATCTTTTGATCCTTTACCAGGGCGGGCTCTCCGAGGGGGTGGGCCAATTTGTCCCCCGTATTCTCTACCCCCTCTGGGATGCAAGACTGGAGGTCGGCCACAGCGTGCTGACGGTGGAGGAGGGGGTCCGGCTGGCCCTGGAGGACTTCAGGAGTTTGACCTCCCTGATGGACGGACGCTTCGTGCTGGGTTCCTGGTCCCTTTACCAGCGTTTCCGAAGGTCTCTGTGGTCGGTGCTGAAGGGGGAGAGGGAGAGGCTCCTGGGTCATTTTTTATTGGCCAAGGAGGTCAGGGAGCGCAGATTCGGCAGACAGGGCTATTTCGCGGAACCGGACCTGAAGGAAGGGCTCGGGGGGATCCGCGATCTTCACTTCATGGCCTGGATGGCCAAGCTTTACTTCCGTTGCGGGCGTTTGAGCCGGATCCGCCGTTATGAACCCTTCTCCCATTTCGATACCAACCGGTTGAACCATTCCAAAGGCTTCCTTTTCAAAGTCAGGAACCACCTCCACATATTGGCCAAGAGGAAAGAGGACCGTCTGATGGGCATGTACCAGGAAGAACTGGCGCGGGACCTTGGGTTCCGTGACGGGTCCCATGTCTCTGCGGCGGAGAAATTCATGCGGCGTCTCTACATGCACCTGAATCGGGTGAAGTACGGGGCGGAGGAATTCCATACCAAGGCCCTGGACCTCCTGGATCCCTCCCGGGGTAAAGGGCCCCCGCCGCAGGACCTCCACCCGGAATTCAGCGTCCACGGGGGAAACCTCGTGCTCAGGACCGGGAGCCTGCTGGAAAAATCTCCCCTTGTACTCCTCGAGGGTTTCAGTGAGGCCAATCGGCGGGGACTGTTCCTTGGATCAGGCTTTATCTGGGAGTCCAGGAAACGCCTGGCGCAATTGGGTAAGGGCCTGCTTCGGGTTCCGGGTGCAAGGGAGGCCTTCCTGGATCTCGTCATGCACCCCGAGAACCCGAAGATTCTTCGCCTGGCGCTTGAAATCGGTCTCATCGGTCTTTTCATCCCGGAGTTCAAGAGGATTCGAAACCTGGCCCTTTTCAGTTATTACCACCAGGAGACCGTTGATATCCATTCCCTCAAGACGGTCGAAACCATCCGGGACCTCTCAAAGGGTCTTTTCGACGACAAGTGGCCGGTCCTGAGAGAGGTCTTCGAAGAGACCGAACATCCCGAGTGGCTTTTCCTCGCCGCACTGCTCCACGATATCGGAAAAGGCTACCGGGGAGATCATGCAGGAAAGGGAGCGGAATTGATCCCCCGGATCCTGGAGAGGCTGGGCCTTGAGGGATCGGCCCTTGAGATGGTTCCCTTTTTGGTGGAGCATCACTTGCTCTTGGCCAGGATCGCCCAGAGAAGGGACCTCAACGAGGAGAAGACCTGCGAACAGGTCGCCCAGGTCGTTCGGGATCCTGAAACCCTCCGAATGCTCTTTATCCTTACGGCTGCCGACACCCTTTGCAGTGGAGCGGCCCCGAACAGAGGTTGGAGACTCATGCTCCTCCAGGAATTGTATTTCAAGGTGCGGCATATCCTGGAAGGAGACGTGGTGGCCACCCCGAGTGCAACCGAGCGGGTCAAGGAGGTGACCGACTGGTTGAACCGGACCCTCAGACCCCATTTCCTGAAGAAAGACATCCTTGCCCTGGTCGAGCAGGTGCCCACCCGTTATCTCCTGGAGACCAGCCTGGAGGACATATCCCGGCACTTTCGACTCGCCCTTGCCGTGAACGGCGGGAAACTGGCCTGGATCCTTCAGAAGTTGAAGCACGTACCGGTCACCCGGATCATCCTCCGGACCACGGATCGTCCCGGACTCTTCAGCAAAATGGTGGGGGTTTTCACCCTGAACAATATCGAGGTGCTCTCCGCCAAGATCTGCACCGTCAAGAACGGCCTCGCCCTTGACATCTATGAAGTGTCCAATCCCAGGGATCCATTAAGGGAGGAAGAGACCTGGAAAAGGCTCCGGGAGGAGGCGATAGCGGCCATGGAAGACAGGCTGTCCCTGGAGACCCTGATCGCCGCAAAAAAGCGAAGGAGAGTACCATCGCCCGGGCCGGTGATTCCTGGTTTGAGCGAGAAGGTCAGGATGGACAACACCGCCTCCGACTTCTATACGATCCTCGAGGTGAGCGCGCGGAATCGTTTCGGCTTCCTCTACAGCCTCTCCAGGACGATACGATCCCTGGGCCTGGACATACGGTTCGCACGGGTGGACAGCGACAAGACCAGAATAACAGGGGTCTTCTACGTTTGCGGCGCCGGGGGGAGGAAGGTCACGGACCGGGAGTCCCTGGATACCGTCAAGCGGGAAATCCTGAAGACGCTGGGTAGCAATGGGGAGTCCTGGTAATAGCCTGATTTTCCATTGCCTCAACATTACTCGCTACGTTTTTCTATAAACTGTTAGAGGTCCTGGGAGATGATGATGGCCTCGGCAATCTCCCGCATGGACTTGCGGGTGTCCATGCTCTTTTTCTGGATCCACCGGAAGGCCTTGTCGGCGGGAATATTCTTCTTGACCATGAGGATTTCCTTCGCCCTTTCGATTTTTTTGCGGGTGATCAATTCCTCTTCGATGACCTTGGTCTTGACGAGTAGACGGGTGTTTTCTATAGCGATGGCCGCCTGGTTGGCCACCGTGGTGATGAGGTGGATCTCGGTCTCGGAAAAATCGTGGGGTTCTGCGGTGAAGCAGTTGAGTACCCCTATGACCCCTTGTTCTTTCACCCTCAGGGGGACACTCAACATGGAGACCAGTCCCAGTTTCTTCGCCATGTCCTTTTCCTTGAAGAGGGGCTCTTCCAGGACGTTCTTGAGAACGAGGGGCTTGTTGTGGGTGGCCACGTAACCCACTACTCCCTCGTTCATGTTGAGGGAGCGGTCCTTGACGTACTCAGGGTCAAGGGCCTGAGTCGCCTTTAGGCGGATCTTCTTGGGAGTCTCGGTTTCCTCGATGAGCCACAAGGAGCAGATTTCCACACCCGTCACCTTGGCCGTGACCATGACAATGAGCTTCAGGATATCCTCCAGGTAGAGATCGGAGGTAATGGCCTGGCTGATGTCCATGAGGGCCTTGACGTATTTTTCGTAACTGCTGGGCGTTATCTTCTCCATTGTGAGCACCGGCTCCCCGCGAGTAAAGAAAGTGCCGGGTGAAGGAGGCTACAGGGCTACTTCAGGGATTTTTTCCATTCCTTTGCGAATATCTCGGCAACCTTGCCGATTTGTCCGGGATCGATATTCATGGCCTTGGCCACTTCGCTGTACAGGGCCTTTCGGTCCTGGTTTTCAGCATTCACCAGGCTCTTCAGATCCCTCTTCTCCTTCAGGCCGAGCCCCTCCAGGCTTCCCAGGGAAACGTATCCGTCGTCTCCCTCCTTGAGCATACCCTTGGCGTAGTAAGGTTTCATCCGGTTGAAGCGTTTCTTCATCTTTTCCTTGAGAGCCCGAATGGTGGGATTGGAGACCGCCGTCACTTCACCGGCCCAGGCTTTGGGGGCTGCGAAGGCCAAAAGGTTTTGGAGCAGACGGGAACTCTTGTCATCTTGTTGGGGCGCCTTCTCTTCTCCTACGCCCTTTCCACGGATGTCGTGGACGATTTCTCCTGCAACGGAACGGACTTCTTCCGCCGGAAAATAGATGTTGATGGTCACGCAGGCAAAAAGAAAGACCAGGGAACAACCGAATCCGACCCACAGGGTTTTTCTCAAACCTCTCATGGTGACCTCCTTTGTGAAGCTTCTGGCAACGGGACTTCGCACCTCCCCGCTTTGACCGGGCGACCCGAGGGGCTTTCAGCATCTTCGTTCGCCTTCGCCGGGGTACCCTGTAGCTTGTGCTACCGGGAGGAATGGCCAGGTGAGTTCCGTCGCAATTCCGCTCACCATACCCCGCTGCTGGCAGCGGGGAGCTTCATCGGATCACCGGGCCTTTCCTCGATTTCATAATCCTCTTGATTCTTTCCATCATATCCTTGAAACGGATACGATTATCGGGATTTTGATTTACAACATTTACCCCTGAAAAGCCACCTCTTTTTACCAGGTATTCCCGGCCCTTCTCCTTGATGGTTCCGTTCACTCTGAAAACGTCGTTTTTCAGTGAAGCCCTGATCCCGATCTTTTTATAAGGAAACTCCTTGAAAAAGCTCGTAAATACTCCGGCAAGTCCCATGAAGGGACTCCTTCCTCCACCGATCTCGGCGATGTTTTCAACCGCCTTCACGCTGATCTTCTGGGGGACACCCGGGCGCTTGATCGTTTCGAGCTCCAGTTCGAAGCGCTGGGGCTGGCCGAAGGCGATCTCCAGGTCCTTGATGGATCCCCTCAGGATCCCCTCGATCTTTCCGAAGCTCGTACCCCGGGTCAAATCGCCCAAATGGAGGTCGTCCCACTCCGCATCGGCCCGGAAAAGGGGAGTCGGGGTCCCGATACCGGAGACCCCGAGATTCGAGATATGCACCGTGCCGCCGAAGACATCGGCCCTGACTTCTCCCCGGGTGGTGATGGAATCACCTGAAAGGAGTATGGGGTCCAGCCGGGCCCTTGCAGATCCCCTTGTTTCCTCGGGCCAGATCCTGGAGAGGATCGGATCCAGTGCGATGTTTTCAAAGGTGAGGCTCGTTTCCAGAACAGGCCGCGAGGTAAAGAGACGGCGGCAGAGCAGGGGACCGATCTCAACCTCTCCCCCGGGGACCGCGATGGAAAAGGGGCGTTGCACGGCAAGTCGGTTGGGGTGGGCGGCCAGGGCCAGGTCCAGGGGTTGTTCCGGGAGAAGGGGAAGGGAGAGGGATTGAATCCGGCACCTCCCGGAAAGGGGTTCTTCTCCTGAGTCCGCTGAGTCCCACCGGCCCCAGAGGGGAAGGTCGAGGTCGAGACCCGAAATTTCGATATCCCTCTCCTTCAGGGTGAGACTTCCCCGGTGCCAGCCTATTCGCCCCTTGATTTCCCGCAGTCCCTCCCGGAAGGACAGGTCCATATCTCCGGAGAGGTCCCCTGAAACCTTCAGAGTAGAGAGCAGGGGATGGGCCGCCCCGAAGGGATCGGCCACGAGGTCACGGAAGACAGGTTGAAGCGGGGTCTTGGAGATCCGGAGGTTCAGGTGTCCCGCGGTAGAGGGGGGCCTTCCCCGGAGCTTACCCGTGATCTTTATTCCCAGTAGACCCTTCAACTCCAGATCGAGACCCTGGAGGTCTAGTTTTTCCATGGGTACTTCGTAGGCGCCCCGGCACCGGGCCTCAAAGGGGTTTCGGCCTAGATTGAAATAAAAGGGTTCGATCAGGCATTCTCCCTCTGTTACGGCCAGCGTGGTCTCCCACTGGATACCGGAAAGATCGGGACGGATCCTGCCTGTGAGGGTGAGATCCATTAAAAGCCCTTCCCCGGCGGCGGAGCCATCGGGATTCTCGGCGGCCAATCCCCGGAGCCCGATTCGGGCACCGGCGGACCACTCCCCATCGGCCCCACGGGCAAGGGAGAGATCCAAACGGTCCTTAGCCTCCAGTCTCCACCCCGCGGGAAGCAGGGCAAGCTCCCGGAGAGTCCCCAGCAGACCTGTTTCCTCCCCTTTTAATGTCAGATGAAATCGATCTTTTTCGGATGTGAAGTCCAGGGAGAGGTTGTGAAAGAGGGAGGAGCGAAGGGTGGCACCGGGAATGCGCACTTCCATTTTATGGGTATTGAGGTCGGCCTCGGGAACATTGAGCACAAGGTCCGATACAGGGACAGCGGTTCCTGCAACCTCCATGGAGACCCGGGGCGAGTGAAGATGTAGTTTCTTGATCCTGAGACGGGGCGTTTCCCACCAGAAGGACAAGCCGCAAGAGATTCCTTCGGCCCGGACGGGCATCCCGGAAAGCCGTGCGCCTTGGATTTCAAGCCGTCCCCCGGCCTCCAATCCGGGGAATCGTCCCTTGGCCCTCAGGCGGGAGGTGATCTCACCTGCTACGCCCCGGGTGCCGTAACGGAAAGAGAAGGGGTTTTTTTGAAGTAAGATCGCGAGGTCGTATGTCGTTTGCCAGGTTTCCCCGTTCCGCAGACCTCGAAGTTCACCCTTGAAGGTGACGGTTCCGGAGAGGTTCACCGCTGAGTCTTTCCCCATGAGCCCCGGCGGCAGTAAGCGCAGAAGTCTTTCCGGATGAAGCCTCCCCTGCCGGATCCGGAACCATAGTTCCGTTCCGGGACCGGGGGAGGTCCGCATGTCCCCTTCAAGGGAGACTATTCCCGGAAACGCTACTGAAAGGGGGGAGAGGTCCGCGGAAAAATTTTCGAGATTGAGGGTCCCCTGGGTCCCGACCTGGAAGTCCAGGGGAGAAGCGGGATGGGGGATGGTGCCATCTGGCGGAATGAGCTTTCCCTTGAGATCAAAGGTGATGAACTTGAGGACCTTCTTCCCGGCAAGGTAGGTCAGCCCGGCATCGCATTGGAGGGCGGTGGTCTTGAAGGAGGACGCCTGAATGGTGCCCCCGCGAAATCTAAGTTTACAGGGAATCTCGGGATCCTTGAGAGAGAGGACCCGTTCCGCCGTAAGCTTCAAATTTTCGGAATAAAAGCGGATTCGGCGTGATGGGATCTCAAGGGCGGTGGCGAAGGAGACTTGCACGCCATCGGGGCGGGTGAGACCTCCACGGATATCGGACAAGGTGACCACCAGGTCTTCCATGTGTCCTGACACCTTTCCATTCGAAAGATCAGCCGATTGAAGCTCGATTTCGGAAAAGAGAAGGTAGTTAACCGCTGTTTTCAAAATCCCCGGGAAAGTACCTTCGGCCGGAGCCTCAGGGGCGGCATTGGAAGGGAGGGTAAGTTCCCGTGTGAAGGAGAGGACCGGGTCCTGGATGTGGAGGTCCCGGAGTATGAGGCGTCTCCTGCCCAGTGGTCCCTTGAGATGCAGGCCGGTGGAAAGGAGCGAAACATCCAGTTGGAGCCCCCGGAGTTTCGTTCCCGGCCCCAGGTGGATGCCACGAAGGGTGATGTTCGCGGGATCCAGTGAGTAGGACAGCTCTTCGATGGAGAGAGATGCCCCGGAGGTGCTGGAAAGGGCCTTTTCAAGGAAAGATTTCACGAGGAGTGGATGGTTGTATAGGTACAAGAGAGATCCGGCAAGGCCCGAGAGTGCCAGAAGGAGGGCCAACGCAAGGGCCAGGAGGATGTTTCGGGTCGTCTTTTTCATCAGCCTGGGGTCCCTCCCACAGGAGACCGTTCGCCTGGGGGCGGACAGGGTTTCTTTCGGCGGCCGACTCCCCGCCCAAGGGTTTCCCGAGGAGAGGAAGAGCGGAGAAGGGAGCGTTCAAGCATTATATTCTGGATCAAGTCTCCCGGACGTGCAGAGAGGGCCCGAAAATAATCTATCATCTTTTTTATGGAGCGGCCGTTTTTCTTGAAGGCCCACTCAAAAAGCGGAAAATATCGGTGGTAGAGCCCGATGGTGACAAGGGATGCGTTGTTGAGGGAAAGGCGTCCGAACCCCCCGAACCGGTCGGTCTTGAAACGCGGTTTCAGTTGTTCGAATGCTTCCCGGGCCTTCTTGAAGATATGACCTCTTCTCTCCATTTTTTCTTCCAGGGACAAGGGGCTCTGGTAAAGATCCTCCAGTCTCGCCAGGAGATCGTCCAGGAAGGTGGAGAAGAGACGTTCGTCGTGAATGGAGTTCCGGGCCTCCAGGACGAGGTGGTGCTCTTTTCCGTAATATGCCTCGAGGAAAGAGAGGGCCCCCACCTTGCCCACCAGGACCGCCAGACCCTCGTTGAAGGCCCCTTGTCCTTTTATGTACAGGGTCGAGTGGGCCATTTCATGGAGGACGGTCTCAACGAGATCCAGGGTCGAGCCCTTGAGCAGGTTGAGGGTGATGGGATCCCTGAACCATCCAAGGGTGCTGTAGGCCTCGGCCGTACCGATACAGACGTCCAGGCCTTTTTCGGTCAGGTTGCGGGCCTCGTTGTGGGCCCCCCGGAGGTTGAAAAACCCCAGGTAAGGCATTTCCCCGACGATGGGAAACCACCAGGTAACAGGCTGGAGACGGTCTTTGGGGCAGGCCGAAACCACGTAAAGGGGAGGGCCTGGAGATTTCAAGTAAACGGTTTCAAAATTCCGGGTCTTCTTCAACCCCAATGCTTCTTCCCCGAATGCCTTGATTTGTGATACGAGCCGGAGGCGTTCCTTTTCCTCCCGGCTCAGGCGCCCATCGTGAAGGCCCTCTTCAACGGGCACTGCTCCCGCAAGGAGCCTGGCCTGGCCCGCTGCGGCGTGAAAGATGTGGCTGATGCGGCACCCTGAAGCGACGAGGAGGAGGGCCAGGATCAGGGGGATTCGAAAGGCGGCCTTTTTGAGGGAATAATGCTGTTTCATGGATCATTCGAACCTATGGAGGCGTTGAAAAAGGTCCCACTACACTGTTTTTCACCCCCGCCGGCGGGTACGGGGAAAAGAAATCGCCCAACCCGGGAAGGTCACGCCATGTAGGTTTTGAACCAGTGCTGGAAGACGATCAGGTTCCACAACTGCCACGAGGTATCCCTGCGGCCTTTCAGGTGGTCCGAAATAAGGTCCTTGACCACGGAGTAGCGGAAAAGGTCGTGTGCCGCCAGGGCTTTTTTGGAGAGATGCTCTTCCAGGAGAAAACGGAGCTCTTTTCTGAGCCAGGCCGCGATGGGCACCTCAAATCCCGCCTTCGGCCGTTCGAGGAGCGAAGGGGGGAGGAGATCCCTGAAGGTCTCAAGGAGGATGTGTTTCCTTCTCCTCCCCCTGAGTTTGGTGTTTCCCGGAAGCGTAAACATGAATTCCACCAATCTGTGGTCAAGGAAAGGTACCCGGACTTCAAGGGAATTGGCCATGCTCATCCGGTCCACCTTGGCCAGCATGTCTCCGGGCAAAAGCCCCTTGAGATCCAGGTAGAGCATGAGGTTCACGGTGTCCCCGGGAAAGCGCCCGGCATGGCGCTGGACCTGGCCGCGTATCCGTTTCAGGTAGATGTCGCCCTCAGGGGGATCCCTCAGCAGGGCCCTGCGCTCTGGAAAGGAGAAGACCTGGCGCCATGCGCAGAATCGTTCGGTGAAGGATGGGCTGAGGCCCCTGAGGAACTTCTTTATCCTCCTGATCTTTTCGAGTCCCGATCTATCCCGGGCATCCGGGAGGGCCATGACGAGCGGGGTCAGGATGCCGCTTCGGATGAAACGGGGGATTCCGGCGAAATACCTTGCCCAGGTCTCCCCGAGGTACATCCTGTAGCCAGCGAAGACCTCATCTCCCCCGTCGCCCGAGAGGGCCACGGTGACATGCTTTCTGGTTTCGCGGGATACGATATAGGTCGGAATGGTGGAGGAGTCGGCGAAGGGTTCATCCAGGTCGTCCAGGACCGCGGGAAGGACCTCCAGCATGTCCCGGTACCCAAGGGAAAATTCGTGGTGTTCCGTTCCGTTGAATTCGGCCACCTCCCGGGCATAGGCCGTTTCGTCGAAGGCGGGGAGGTCCTTGAACCCGATGGAGAAGGTCTTCACAGGGCGGGAGGAAAGCCTGGACATGAGTCCCACGATTATGCTTGAGTCGATCCCCCCGCTCAGGAAGGCCCCCAAGGGGACATCGGCGATGAGGCGTTTCTTGACGGCCCTCTCAAGGAGTTTCCTTAGCCGGGCCTTCCCTTCTTCAAAAGAGGGTCTTCCTTTTCCTGCGGGCGATTCCCCTGGACCCGCCGCCTCGGGAAGATCCCAGTAGGTCTCGATCCGGATTCCGCCTTCCTCGGCCAGGAGAAAGGTCCCGGGAAGGAGTTTTTTCATGCCCTTGAAGATGCTCCAGGGCTCCGGGATATGATTCAGGGTCAGGTAAAGATCCAGGGCCTCGGGATCGATCTCCCTGGGGATGGAAGGATCCTGCAGGATCGCCTTGGGTTCGGAGGCGAAGAGCAGTTTTTCATTGTCGGCAAAGTAGTATAGGGGCTTGATCCCTAAGCGATCCCGGCCCAGGAGAAGCCTTTTTTTCTCCCCGTCCCAAAGGGCGAACGCGAACATTCCGTCGAGTCGACTGAAGAGGGCGGTGCCTTCCTCTTCGTAAAGGTGGAGAACGGTCTCGCAATCCGTCCTGCTCCTGAAGACATGCCCTTTGGATCGGAGTTCTTCCCGGAGCTCTGGAAAATTGTAGATTTCCCCGTTAAAGACGAGCCAGAGGCTGGCGTCTTCGTTGGCCATGGGTTGGCGGCCCGAGGCCGAAAGGTCGATGATGCTCAACCGCCGGTGCCCGAGCCCGATGCCGGGGCGCAAAAGGGTGCCTTCGTCGTCAGGGCCGCGGTAGGGAAAGGACCGGCACATCGCATGGACCAGGTCCGTGTCGATTTCCCTGCCCCGGAAATCCATCTTGCCGCAGATTCCGCACATGTTCCTTAACCTGTAGGCCCGGGTACTTGAAAACGCCCCCGTCCGGTGGACCTGCCATTGCCCCTGAATCTCGGGCCGAAAAAGGGGGAGGCCGAGGGACTTGAGAGAAAACAGGCGAACTTTCGTCCGAGATCACTGTGTATTACTCCCACCCTTTCCTGTCAAGGTGTCCGGCCCGGCTCAAGCCTTGCGGGGCCGGAGCGGCCCCGGGAGGGATCAAATCAAGGTGGGGCCTTGAGGTGGTTTTTGACTACGTCCCCGGAGGCCGGGGAGATCTGGATGGTTTGTGGATGGGCGCTCCAGGTGAAAAATCGAGGCCGGAGAGCTTATCATATTCGTATCATTGGTTTTTTTGGATTGACAGGCAAGTCGGGATGGCGTACATTGCCTTCGTTTCTTGGCAAGGGCGGTGTTTCAAATCAGGAGGTTTCACCACTGATGGCGACGGAGGGTTATGCGGATTACTTTTTGGGGCACCAGGGGATCCATTGCCGTACCCGGAAAGGATACAACAAAATACGGAGGAAACACGACCTGCCTGGAAATCACCCTCGAGAGCGGGACAAAGGTCGTGATCGACGCGGGAACCGGGATTCGGGCACTGGGTGAAAAACTTGTGGCCGAGGAGGAGAGGGTCTCCATCTATCTCCTGATTACCCACATCCACTGGGATCACGTTCTTGGGTTTCCCTTTTTCGCCCCTATATACAGTTCCACGGCCAGAATTATCATCGACGGATACCCGAGCTGCATGAAGGGCCTCCGTTACACCTTTGACAACAAGATGGGAGACGGTTTTTTCCCCATCCGTTTTGATGATCTCACCGCCCGGCTTCAATACCTGGAACAGGTACAAAGAGGACCGCTCACGATAGAAGACACCGTGATTGAGGGCATCCCGCTTCAACACCCCCAGGGCGGGTTCGGATACCGATTCAAAGAAGGAGACAAGACACTGGTCTTCCTGACGGACAACGAACTCCGAAAAGGCCGCCGGTCAGGAGGGATACCCAAAGAGTACACCGCCTTTTGCCGGGACGCAGACATCCTGATCCACGATGCCCAGTATACTCCGAGGGAGATCGATGAGCGCAAGGGGTGGGGACATTCGGACTACGAGGCCGCCATTGAGCTTGCATGCAGGGCCGGGGCCCGAAAACTCATCCTATTCCACCATGATCCCTCGAGGACCGACTCGCAGATGGATGCCGTTGTGGACATCTGCAGCGAACTCGCCTCCCAGAGAAATCCCGCCCTTGTGGTCGAGGCCGCCCGGGAGAACGATGAATGTATCCTTTAGCCCTGGTAGCGGCGGAAAAATAACCTTTCCTGGATGCCGAGATGATTGATCATTCCCAAAAAGAGCTTGTGCTTGTCCTGGGAGGGGCCAGGAGCGGAAAGAGCGCCTGGGCCCAGAGACAGGTCGAGAAAGATTATCGTTCCTATCTATTCCTTGCCACGGCCCGGATTTTGGACGAGGAGATGGCCGAAAGGGTAAGACGCCACCGGGAAGCGCGCGGTCCGGGGTGGAGAGTGATAGAGGAGCCCTTGGACATCCCCGGGGTTCTCAGGAAGGGGTGTGGAGATGTGGATGCGGTCCTGGTGGATTGCCTCACCGTGTGGCTGGGGAATATCCTGGTTGAGAAAGGAGAAAAGGAAGTTCCCCGATTCCGGGCGGAACTGTTGGAGACCCTTCAAGAAAGAGATCGAAGTATCATCCTGGTCTCCAACGAGGTGGGGTTGGGGATCGTTCCTGACACCCCCCTGGGGAGGGGATTTCGCGACCAGGCCGGTCGCCTGAATCAGGAGATCGCGGCCGTTGCGGACAAGGTGGTTTTTATGGTCGCGGGTCTCCCAATGGTTTTGAAAGAAGGGGGCGCTCCTCCCTCGTAATGGGAAGGTCCCGCCTGAAAGGAGAGGGAATGGGAAATCTGTTCGATCTGGTAGAGATCCAGGGGCCGGCTGGGGGCCGGGAAAAGAGCCTCAGGGTCGGGATTCGGGTGACCATTGGAGACCAGGAAAATCTTTGCGCCCTGACACCACCCGTAGATTCAGTTGGAAAGCTCACAAGGGAAATCACCTTCCTGAAGCAGGAACTCGACGACCTCCTCGAAAGGGCGGAGCTTTTTTTTGGAGAAGCGTCCCGGGGGACGGCGGCAGGTCTCCGTCCGGACATGAGCGCGGCTGAGATCTGGACCCTTTTGTCGGAAATGAGGGATGAGGAGACATTCGTGGCGAGATTCAATGATCTTAAAGAAGAGAAGCGAAGAGAGGTTGCGGATTACGTGTTTACCACCTGCAATGTCTTCGCCGGAAGGGCCTCCCTTTTCTCTGCTCGGTACAACGAGGAATCCGCCAGGATGGAATAATGGTGACTCAGTTTAAGGATTGAGCGGAAACGCAAGGTGCCCAGGGGTCCCGGAGGACCGTCACCGCCGGGGCGTCCGGGACATGGCTGGGGCTCAGGTCTTGTGAAGCCCCCTTGCCGCCGATATGACGGCGAGGAGGAGCCCTGATACACCTCCCAGGGCCAGCACGGCTTTTTGGTAGGACCAGATATTGTGGGAGGTGATCTGAAAGACCGGGATCATGAAATTCAGGTAGTAGGCGAGAATGGGGAAGAGGATCAGGGCCAGGGCCAGGTTGGCGGACTGAAACACCAGGCTTTTTTTAAAGAACGCCGCGATGAAAAAGAGTAGGGTGTGAATCGTTCCCAGCCTTTCCAGGCGTGATTCGACTTCGTCCAACCGTGCCGCAATGGCCTTCACCTTATTTAGAGACTCTTTGAACTTCCCTGCAACCTTGGGATTTTCCCCTTCCCACTCAGAGTCTATCATACCACGGATTCGAAGAAGTTCCTGTTTGACCTCCTTTATCAGGAATTCATACCGGAAGCGGTTGGCCCAGGCGAGGGCCTTCTCCGCCCGATCATCCAGCTCCCGCAGGCTCATAGCGAGTTGCCTCTTGCGGCTCTCGATACTCCTCCGGCTCATCGTAACGATTGATTCAGCGTAGTGGATGATATCCAGGTGCCCGAAATAGCTGTTCACACGGGAAAGCTCCTCGATCTTTTGCCAGCGGGAACGGGCCTCCACCACCTCCTTGTCTTCTTCATCCAGCCATTGGACAATTCGGTCAAGGGCCTCCTTTCCGGTTTCCCGTGCACTTTCCGCCTTGCTCTTGGCTTCTTCCAGGAGTTCCTTGAGCCTGGGCTGAATGGCGTCGCTGTGAGCGGCGAGTTCCGGATCAATGAGGGCGTATAGATAAAACTCCCGGTTTCTGCGAATCAGCTTCACCAGTTGATGAAGGGCAACGGCCTCTTTCCCCTTTCTGAACCGGAAAATAATGTCCTGGTAGATGGCCTCGTAACAATAGGGATTGAGATAAAGGATTTTCCGGACCATTTCTTCGGCCCTGGCCTGGTCTTCGCTGAGATCATAGAGGCGGGAGAGGAGGAAGTGAATGAAGATCCGCTGCGGTGTGGTTCGGGTTCGCTGAAGGGCCTTTTTGAGATAGTACTTTGCCTGGGGATAGTCGCCCTTCTCGATGTAGAGAAAGGCAAGTGCTCCGTATACCCTATAATCCTGGGCGTCCCGGTTCAGGCAGTCCAGGAGGATGGATTGGGCCTGTTCAAGGTTGGAGACCCGGATACAATCCTGCCCGATCCAGAGGAGTCCGCTCCGGTCCTGTTCATCCCGGGCAAAGGGTCGTTCCTTGATCCTGTTCCAGTTTTCTTCCGAGGTTCCCCAAAGGGCCAGGAAAAACCGCAACTGGTACACGAGCTTGAGTTCGTAAAACCCTTGAAATGCCAGGAGGGTCGGATCTGTCGCCTCGGTGGAAAGTTTTGACAATTGGGCTGGATCAGGGAGTTTCCCATTCAGCAGATTGAAAAAAAGACGGTTGATTTCCTCTACGGGCCGATATCCCAGGCGGCTCAGGGCCTGGGTGATCTCTGTCAATCCTTTGGACGGGCAGTGGGTGGTTTGGTGCCTCCTGTCTCCGCAGTAGTAGCAAGGAGAATATTCTCCCTGGATCAGGGCTCCCTGGTAACGGAAGAGGGGGGGGTCCCCATCCCCCGCGTCTCCAACAGAGATCTTTACAAAGGATCGGGGCTGATTGGGATCCGGCGCCGGGCGGATGGAGATGTTGGCGGTATGCTTGATGTGGGCGTGGGCCCTGCCGCTGATATAGACTTCCCCCGGTTCAAACTCTTTCCAGTTTACTGCAAGATCATCCAGGACCAGGTTTCCACCCCGGAGGTAGGACCCCGCGTCGATCAGGATCTGGATCGGCACGAATGGGGCCGCATCGCGACCCAGGTTGATCTTGAGAAATTCAAAGACCCTCTTGGCCAGTGTGAGGGAAAAGGCCGCCTTGCGGACAATGAGGGCCACGGATTTGTCCGGGAGGGTCAATTCCGTTTCCACCTGGTCTCCCCAGAGATGATTTTTCCCGCTCAGGAATCCGGACCAGGTTTTCAAGAAATTTTCCTTTCCAAGATTGAAAAGGGGGCGAAGATAGACCAGCGTCTTGATCAGGGGATCAAAGTCGACCCCTTCATCCCAAAGCACCTTGAAAAGGGTGAATCCTTCCGGGAGGGCCGTATCCGCCGGGATCGGGAAAGGCTCCAGCCGGACCGATGGCAACGCCCGGACCTGGTCCCAGACCTGCAGGGAAATGACGATCTGGTCCCCCTTGACCAGGGGAAGGAATTTGGCGGCCATGTTGACTACGTCGCCGAAGATGTCCCTTTCCTCCACGATGCCCTCGCCGAAGTGGACGCCGAGCCGGATGTGAATCTGGTCGCCCGGGGCCTTGCCCCGGTTATGATTCCGGAACCTCTCCTGTATCTTGATAGCCGCCTTGAGGGCCTCCGCCGCGTTTAGGAAGTAGGCCATCACGGCGTCGCCGAGCATCTTGACGACGATCCCGCCGTGTTCGATGATAGGGGGCGAGGCGAGATCCTGATGTTTTTTCAACATCTTCCTGCCCGCAATATCCCCGTGGGAGCGGAAAAAATTGGAAGATCCCACGATGTCCGTAAAGAGGACCGCCATCTTCTTGATGGACTCCCGGGGATATCCCCCCACGGGTCTCGGGGGATTGAAGCGGGTGTTTTTTGTTGGATTTTTGGGTGACATTGTCTCGAATAATCTTGGTCTTTGTCCCACTCAGGGAATGGGAGGGAAATCCTTACCTTCAGGATTGTTTTCAAGGGCCGGGGGCAAAGGTTCCAGGGTGCATGTATGAATGGATCCCATCACTACCCCTCTTGATACCCTGAACCCTGAAAGCAACCGGCAATATCTGATAGTCGTTGCTTGGTTTTTCCCCCTCCCTTACAAAGAGGAAGAGGGAAACCTCCGGACCCCTTTCGGAAGATTTCCCGGAAAAAATGAATATGGAACCTGCACTTCTATAATCGACCAGGCACCCTGAAAACTTGAGATGGGACCGTTCCATGGATTGACCGTTTAGGCGGGTTGAGGTACCTTGGCACTAAGCCATGGGATCCTTTAGGCCCCCGCGGACCGTTACCATGTCCAGGGGCACCTTTCTCTGGGGATTCCTGGCGCCGGGGAAAGGATGATCCTGTTACTGGTCATGCGTTTGCTCCTGGTCGAAGACGATGAGAAGATCGCCTCCTTTGTTTTGAAGGGATTGAAGGAGGCCGGGGCAGGGGGGTTAGAGTGTGAGGGGCTGGATCTTGCAGGGCTACTCAGGGATGCATGCGCCCTTTTCGACCCCATCGCCGAAGAGAAGGGCGTCGGGATCGTGCTGGAGGTCCCCAAGGAATGTGCCTTCCAGGGTGATATCCGGAAGCTTCAGCGGATGGTGGCCAATCTGTTGGATAATGCCCTGAAATACACCCCTGGCGGTGGAACCGTCAGGATCTCCCTGGAAGATGGCGCAGGGCGGATAGTCCTATCCGTTCAAGATACCGGTATAGGCATCACCCCGGAAGACCTTCCCAGGATTTTTGATCGGTTTTACCGCTGCGATGAGAGCCGTTCTCAGGGAGGAGTGGGCCTGGGTCTCAGTTTCGCCCTCGCCGTGGCCCGGGCCCACGGCGGGAATATCCGGGTTCAAAGCACCCCTGGAAGGGGCAGCACCTTTTCCGTTTTTCTTCCTCGATCCAATTGTTCCCAATAACCCATACCTTCCTTTTCCGAACATTATCAAACGATCATTTTGCCGTCATCCAGCCGTAAGGTTCCCGGGCTATTGAGTAAGGAGCCCCCATTAACGCCTGGAGGATTTCGCCGGGTGCCTTCAATAGGTGTTTCATCCGGGTGAATCAGAAATCCCGCCCTGAAGTGTGGAAGGAGAAGGAGCGATCGCCGCAGCCGGATTGAAATACAGGATGGAGGGAGAGATGACGACAAGAACGATCCATTCGATCCATCAGATCTTTAATGATGTATCCATAAGGGACGCCTTTTTTAAATTTCGCTATGGCCTTGTCTTTTGTGCCTTTCTTTTCCTCGTCTCACAAGTTCGGAGTTCCTGGTTCCTCCCGGGTTTCCTCGTCGCCTTTTGCGGTGAACTGATCCAGATCTGGTGCTTCGCCGTCCTGGAAAAAAATACCAGGCTCACCACGAAAGGGCCTTACATGTTCGTAAGGAATCCCATGTATATCGGTAGGTTCTTCCTGGTCTTGGGATGTCTTCTCTTAACCGGCCACGTCCGGGGGGTACCCATACTTATCCCGCTTTATTACTTCTATGCCGTGAATCGCACGAAACGTGAAGAGACGCGGTTACTGGCCCTTCACGGTGAGACCTACCTGCGTTATTGCAGGAAGGTGAACCGCTTTCTCCCGGGCCTGAAGGGCTTCGAAAAGGATTCCCTGTTCCATTTCAAATGGGACCTGCTAATGGTAAATCACGGACTCCATAATTTGTCGGCCATGCTGACCTGTTTTTTCGTCCTCTACCTTGCCGCGCAAAGATAAGATGGTTCTTTTGAATTTGGAATAGCCTCCGGAGGCCTAACCTTTTCGCTCAACTGTGGACAGCCATCCCCCCTTTCAGTTAAAATCACCTTGACTTTTCCAGGGTTCTCCGGTTAATAAGACACCCCGGCAATGAAGTCTGCCGTTAACCGCCCTCCTCCCTGGAAGGCTGATGACTTCTACCTCGGTCTTTAAAGCCTTTGCAAAATGCCCGTTGCGCGTTTTCAAGGGCCTACTTTCAGGGGTAGGGGTCCCCCTGGGTACCTGCCCCACCTGATCGAGTCAGGTGGGTTTTTCATTTTAGGCCCTGCAAGGATCATCCCCTGGCAGGGCGTTTTTTTTGGAGACAATCAATGGCCGTAAGCATTTCGATCATTATTCTTTTTGGTTTGGGCGCGGATTATCTGTTCAGGCGAATGAAGCTCCCCGGCCTCGTTGGGATGCTGATTGCGGGTATCCTGGCAGGGCCCTATGTCCTGAACCTTTTGGCCCCCGAGATGATGAAGGTTTCCGGGGACTTCCGGAAAATCGCCCTCATCGTTATCCTCCTCAGGGCCGGGTTCGAACTTCACCGCGACACCCTGAATCGGGTAGGCCGGGCCGCACTCACCATGAGCGCGGTTCCTGCCCTGTTTGAGATCGCGGGGGTCATCCTGGTAGCCCCACCCTTGCTTCACATCAGCCTCCTGGAGGCGGCGATCCTGGGATCGATCCTCGGGGCCGTCTCTCCCGCCGTGGTCGTACCCCTCATGATCGACTTCATGGATCGGGGGCGTGGTGCCAAAAAAGGCATTCCCACCCTCATCCTTGGAGCCTCTTCTGTGGACGATGTTTTCGTGATTGTGCTCTTTACAGTGTTCATGGGCATGTACGGAGGAGGGGAGGTAAATGTCTGGGCAAAGCTTGCAGAGATTCCAGTAAGCATCGTGCTCGGGATCCTTGTGGGCCTGGTGCCCGGTTATCTCCTTTACTACCTTTTCAGGAAGTACGACTGGCGGCCTCCCAAGCGGACCATTGTGGTCATGGGAGTCGCCATCCTCCTTACGTGGATAGAGAGTGCCGTAGAGAGGTGGGTCCCGATAGCCAGTCTTTTGGGGGTCATGGCTATAGGTTTCGTGATCCTTGAAAAATCCGAACCCATCGCCCACATCATCTCCCAGAAGCTTAAAAAACTCTGGATGTTCGCTGAGTTGCTACTCTTCGTCCTGGTAGGGGCCCAGGTGAACATCCACGTGGCCTGGAAGGCGGGCCTGGCGGGCATCCTGGTCATTTTCGTGGGGCTTATGTTTCGGAGCGTGGGGACCTGGATCTCTCTTGCCGGCACTCCCCTGAGCATCAAGGAAAAGTTGTTCTGTGTCGTAGCATATATTCCCAAGGCGACTGTACAGGCGGCAATCGGCGCCGTCCCCCTCGCAGCGGGGGTGGCCGCGGGAGAGGTGATCCTGGCCGTGGCCGTGCTCTCCATCCTCCTTACCGCTCCGATAGGAGCAATCGGAATCATGGTGCTGGGAGAGAGGGTCCTCGACCGGGGAGAGAGGTCTTCCTACCGGTTCAAGGAGCTCCGGGAGAAGATGGGGCTTCCCCGGGTGGGGGAGCGCGTGAGGAGCAAGAAATACGGTACGGTCTGGAAGGTGATCGAGGAAAAGGAGAGCTGGATCGAGGGCCCGGAAGACACACCCAGTTCCGGAACGATCCCCTCACAGATCCCTGCCATTTCCCTGCGTTACTGGAAGGAAGGGAGTGGGGACGGTCCGGGGACGGGAAAGACCATGATCTATCGCTACAGTCAGGTGGATCCTTCCTTTGGGGATCACTGGGAAATCATTTACGACTGGTGACGGATCGCCCCTTCGGGTCATCTTCAAGAAAAGAAGGAGCGGTTCAGCAAAAGCCGGAGTTACTGGTCTAAGGTCTTTCGGATGGTCATGGCGAGTTTTTCCAAGGTGAAAGGCTTTTTGATGTAAGGGCCTGCACCCAGCATCTGGGCTTTCCTCACCCGGTCGGTCTCGGAAAATCCGCTGGTGATCACCGCCTTTTGCCCTGGGTGGCTGGAAATGATCCGCCGGAAGGTTTCAAGCCCATCCATGCCGGGATCCATGATCATGTCCAGCACTACAAGGTCGACCCTGTGGTTTGCAAGATACTCTAAGGCCTCTTCACCGCTTGCCACCGCCTTGACTCGGTAGTTCAACCTCTCAAGCATTGCCTGGGCCAATTCGCGCTGGTCGGCTACATCGTCGACCACCAGGATCGATTCCCCCTTCCCGCGATAATCGTCGAGGACCGCACGGCGGGCAGGGACATCGGTCTTCTCGCGAGTGGCGGGAAAGTAAATCTCGAAGCGGGCCCCTTCGCCGGGATGGCTCAAGAAACGAATGCAGCCCTTGTGATCCTGGACGGTCCCCCACACCACAGACATGCCGAGATCCGTGCCGCGGTCACCCGGAAGTTCGAGCGCTTATCGCGTTTTTAGGGGTTCACTGGATGAAGAATTGGAGGATATATCTCAGGGCGAGAATGGTGATAAGGAGCCCCAGCATTGCCTTGATGAGTTTTTGGGGAATAAATTTTTGAAGGCGTGCCCCGCAATACATCCCCGCGAATCCACCTGCCCCGAAAAGGAGGCCCAGGGCCCAGTCGGGCCGGGTGGAGAGATGGGGGGAAAGGGGGATCAGGCTGTAAAATGAGACCCCTGCTATGGATGTTAGAAAGGTACCCATGAGGGCCGCGCCTGCTACAGTGTAGACGGGTAGATTGAAAACCGCCACGCAGAAGGGGGCGATGATCGCTCCTCCTCCTATCCCATAAGTGCCCCCGATGATGCCCACGACCAAAGCCAGCAGGAACATGCCTGCCGTATGGAAACTGAACCGCTGTCCCCAGAACTCGTACTCCACAAGGGTAAGGGAGGTGGAAAGGGTTCGAATTGCGGCCTCCCTGGGTAGTCCAGCTGAGACGCGGGCACGCCCCTTCGCCTTCAGCCGGGATACGTGCAGGTTGAATTTGTCATCCAGGGCTTTCATGCCCTCCTTGCCTTGCTGGGAACGGGGTGTCATTTCATAGAGAAGGCGTATGCCTATGTAAAGCAGGACACAGCCCATGAAAAACTTGAAGGCCCCTGGATCAGGGAGGTACCGGACCCTGAGATAGTATCCCAGAAAGACCCCCGGCAGCGTTCCCAGGATGATCACCCATGTAAGGGGCCAGGCCATGCGACCTTCCTTGATGTAACGGTATACCCCGCTCGGGATGGCCACGATATTGAATACGAAATTGGTGGCACTGACTGAAGGAGAAGTGAAATGGAGGAAACTGATCTGGAATGGCAGGAGAAGAAAGGCCCCTGAGACACCCCCCATGGAGGTGAAAAAGGATACGACAAAGGCCACGGCCGGGGGCAGAACCACCCAAGTACTCACCCCGGATACGGCGAAGTGGGTATAAAGCCAGTCCATGGATGAATTACTCCTCTTCCCGGAGCAGGGTCTCTCCGGGAATATAAGTGTTACAGAAGTCGGGATTGCATATCTGAAATCGAGACAGGAAGACCGACACTCCGGGATTCCCTGACCCATGTTCTAAGAAAACGGCTTGCCTTTTCATCAATCAATAATCCTACCCCGCCCTGGCGCAGGGAAAAAGGGTGGGGCTGAGAGAACGAGAGAAATTGATTCGTTTCTGTATTCCGGACAAACAGGAAAGGACACCTTGTTAATGCGGCCTTTCCTGTTAACCCAAATTATGCGTGTTGTTCGCAAAAGCCCCTCACATGCAAAAATCGTCGTAACTTGTTGCCTGAACATTGCAAATCGACACAAACAACTTCCTTCCAGCACCTTCCCGGAGAAATCCCTTTCTCCATGTTTTCCCCAGACAGAGAATGGACACGGGTTCGATTCCTTCCGCCA
>JAFDEE010000021.1 GCA_019310525.1 Deltaproteobacteria bacterium
GGGGCTTGATCAGGTGTCTGTTGAAAATTTTCCGGAACGAGGCGAACGAAGGGCGGGGGATTCAGACGGGAGGGGAGACATCAGGCGCTTTCGACCATAAATCCTTGCATCCTGGGTCCTGAAGCTTTATGCTTAAATAATTCCTCTTGAAGAGGGCCGATAAGAAACTTAACTTTTAACCCGAATCTTGCAATATTACTTTTTAGTTAGTGTCCATCCATAAATAAGAAAATTTGTGCAAGGTCAAGGAAGGCGAAAATTTTAACCGCAGGAATACATTGAAGTATTTCGAGGATTAAAATTTGTCCGCGCTACGCTTGGACTCCCCACCCAACGGGTGGGTCCCCGGTTTGAGCCTGACGCAGCCTGTCACGCAGTAGCCGTGGCGGAGGCGGAAGATTGCGGAAATTGGCCATTTATGGATGGACACTATTTAAAGCAGTTGTGGAGCTTGATTGTTTCTTTATTAGAAGACCTTGACAGGGCCGGAATCGGATATCTCTCAGAAAAGAGGTCGGGTTCAAGGGCAGGGCTTGAAAGGAAGGGCCCCTTGCGGGCAATCATTAGCCCCTTGCGGGCAATCATTACACGAGGATGAAAGGAGAAATGGACCATGCTATTGGATCCCATCCTAGGGATTTTTTCCAATGATCTGGCGATCGACCTGGGAACAGCGAACACCTGTGTCTACGTGAAGGGAAAGGGCATTGTACTGAGTGAGCCCTCTGTGGTGGCTGTCCGCAAGGACGGACGGGGCGCAAACAAGGTGTTGGCGGTCGGAAAGGAAGCCAAGATGATGCTTGGGCGCACTCCCGGCAATATCGTAGCCATCCGACCCATGAAGGACGGGGTCATCGCCGACTTCGAGATCACCGAGGCCATGCTCCGCCATTTCATCAGGAAGGTCCACAATCGTACGAAGATGGTCCGGCCCCGTATCATCATCTGTGTCCCTTCCGGAATCACCCAGGTGGAGAAGCGGGCCGTGAGGGAGTCTGCTGAATCGGCAGGCGCCCGGGAAGTCTACCTCATCGAAGAACCCATGGCGGCCGCTATCGGGGCCGGTCTTCCCATAACCGAACCGACTGCGAACATGGTCGTGGACATAGGGGGAGGGACGACGGAAGTGGCGGTTATTTCCCTCGCTGGCATCGTTTACAGCAAGTCCGTTAGAGTGGCTGGCGACAAGATGGATGACGCCATTTTGCAACATATCAAGCGGAAATACAATCTGCTTATAGGGCACGGGACCGCGGAGATCATAAAGACAACCATTGGGAACGCCTACCCGGGCGAGCAGGTGGAAACCATCGAGGTAAAGGGCCGCGACCTGGTCACCGGGATACCGAAAATACTGACCATCGATTCGGACGAGGTGCGAAAATCCATCTCCGAGCAAGTGGAGACCATCGTGGAGACCGTCCGTATCGCTCTGGAACAGACCCCTCCGGAACTGGCGGCGGATATCGTAGATCGGGGGATCGTCCTCACAGGAGGCGGTTCGCTTTTGAAAAACCTTGATATTCTCCTCAGGGAAGAGACCAAGCTTCCCATTACGATCACCGACGATCCTCTTTCGGCTGTGGTTCTCGGGTCCGGCAAGGCCCTCGATAATATCGCCATCCTGAGGGAAGTTGCGATCAAGTAAGATAGAAGCGGATTTTTCATCCGGAATGGGTCCGCCCCCGGTACGATGTCACCCGGGGTTTCGGGCCAAAATCAACCCGGTCAGGTTCAATCGTTGCCAAGTATAAAATCACCCAAGAAGAACTGGATATGGATCCTTTTCGTTGTATTGGCCCTGTTCCTGCTTTCCTCAAATCTGGGGAAAAAACATTCCTGGAACCCGCTTGAGCAGGCTGTCATCGAGATCACCGCCCCCCTGCAGAAGTTCATCACCTGGAACATCCGTTTCATTGAGGGCTTGTGGTTCAAGTACTTCGCCCTGGTCGGCCTTCAGGAGGAAAACGATCGGTTGAAGAGGGAAATCCTGTCCCTCAAGATGGAAAACGATCGATGCCGGGAATTAATCGCCACCAACAGGCGCCTTCAGGAGCTGTTACATTTTTCCCAGACATTCCACTGGCCCGGTATTGCCGCCCAGGTCATCGGAAGAGATCCATCCGGGTGGTTCAGGTCCATTATCATTGACAAGGGAAGAAAGGACGGTCTGAGGGTGAATATGCCGGTCGTAAACGCCGAGGGCGTTGTGGGAAGGCTGGTATCTGTTTCCCCCGATTATGCCAAGGTACTGTTGATAGTCGATCAGAACAGCGCCGTGGACAGCCTCATCCAGCGTTCCAGGGAAAAGGGGATCGTCAAAGGAATTTCAGAGGAGTCCTGCGAGTTGAACTATGTGGTGAAAACAGGAGATGTAAACGTCGGGGACAGGGTGGTGACCTCCGGGATGGGCAGAGTGTTCCCCAAGGGTCTGCCTGTGGGAAGGGTGGTGGAAGTGAACAGCAGGCCGAGTGAACTGTTCCTGGATATCAAGGTCAGGCCTGCGGTTGACTTTGCCAAGCTCGAAGAGGTGCTGATCCTTTTAAAGGAGGATCCCATATTAAGCGAACGCGCGGAATAGCTTCGGGACAGTGTTTTTTGATATGGCTCTTAGGGTTCCTGGTTGTGCTCACTCAGGGTAACGCGGCCAACCGGCTGGGCATCTCGTTTTACGTGGACTTCCCCACAATCCTGGCCGCCTATCTCCTGGTATTCGTGGGTCAGTTGGCTTCAGGGGCCTTCGCCTTCGGAACGGGACTCCTGATTGACTGTTATTCAGGGGGAGTGCTGGGCCTTTTCACGACGCTTCAACTCCTTTCACTCTCGGCTATGCGTGTGGGAACACGTTTCTTCGATACCCATTCCCCAAGCAGTATATTCATCCTTGTAGGCCTTGGAGTGTGGATCAAAGGAGTGCTTTTCATGAGCTTCGTGACAGCCTTTTCCCTCCGGGAGGGTTTTCACCTGGAAATGCTCAAGCCCATTACCTTCTCGGCCTTGTGTTCAGGTCTACTTGCCCCGCTTGTTTTTTTTCTTCTGAATAGATATCACCGCAAATTGACGGAAGCCCGCAAGCGTCAGGTCGGTGAATGAGGAGAAGGCCGTTTCGCCCGTTCGGCCGCCTTGGTGATCCGGTTTCAAACACAAAGAATGAGGATAGGACCCGGTGAAAAAGAGTTCCAGTTTTGAACCCCACACCGCCGAGATTTTCAACAACAGATTGAAACTCGTCAGTCTGCTCGTGGTGTTCGTCTTTTTCGCCCTGGTATTCCGCCTGTGGTATCTCCAGTTGATAAAAGGGTCCGAGTATCGGATCAAATCGGAAAACAATCGTATACGTCTCCAGGACATTCCTCCTTTCCGCGGCATGATATTCGACCGTCAAGGCGATCTGCTCGTGGACAATCGTCCCTCTTATGACATGTACATCATTCCGGAGGACGTCCAGGACAAGGACAAACTTCTGGACAATTTGGGGGAATTGGCGGATCTTGACCGTGAACAGGCGCTTCAGCGGCTTTCGGCAGGTCGCAAGTATCCCTTTAGACCCGTTCTCATCAAGAGGGATCTTGGCTGGCCTGAATTGGCCCGGGTGGAGACCAATCTCTACAATCTTCCCGGAGTCATGATTCAGGTCAAACCCCAACGGAACTATCTTTTCGGAAAATTCGCCTCCCACGTCATCGGTTACCTGGGGGAGATCAGTGAAACCCAACTGGCCAGCGGCCGGTACCCGGACAACAAGCGAGGGGATCTCATAGGGAAATACGGGGTTGAGATGTGCTGGCAGAAACAACTCAACGGCTTCCGGGGAGGTGAACAGGTGGAGGTGGATGCGGCCGGTCGCAAGTTGAGGGTGATATCCCGCAAGCCCCCTGTCTCAGGTGCGAACATCGCACTGACCCTGGACAAGGATCTGCAGATCCTGGCTGAGGAATGTCTTAATGGCAAAAAGGGGGCGGTTGTAGCCCTTGATCCCGGTACCGGAGAGATCCTGGCCATGGCGAGTCGTCCGGCCTTTGATCCAAATCTTTTCATCAGGGGAATTGATCCGAAGGAATGGAGACGGATCGTATCCAGCAAAGATTCTCCTCTCCAGAACAGGGCCATTGCCGGCCAGTATCCCCCGGGATCCGTGTTCAAGATCGTGGTGGCCCTGGCGGGGCTGGAGGAAGGCATCCTGGATCCGTCAGAAGAGGTTTTTTGCAACGGCAGCTACACTGTTGGAAGGAGATCTTATCGCTGCTGGAAGCGGGGGGGGCATGGCCCAATGGCCCTTCACGATGCTTTGGTTCAGTCCTGCGATGTCTACTTTTACAAGCTGGGACGCCGGCTGGGGGTGGACAAGATCGCCGAGTACGCCGAAAGGCTCGGGCTTGGTCATAGGCCGGGTTTTGATCTGGGAATGGACAAGCCGGGACTCATCCCGACAACCCGTTGGAAACTCAAGAGGTGGGGAATCCCCTGGCAGCCCGGAGAGACCATTTCCACGTCCATCGGGCAGAGCTATGTGCTGGTGACACCGCTGCAAATGGCCTTGATGATCGCAGCGATTTTCAACGGGGGAGTGCTTTACCAGCCGCAGGTCATTAAATGGGTCGGTAAGGATGGACGGATGATCCGTGAATTCAAACCGGTCCTCAAAAGGCGCTTGAATGCCAAGCCTGAAAATCTCGAATTGATCAAGTATGCGCTCGTGGGCGTGGTGAACGAACCCAGGGGGACCGGCAGGAGGGCCAAGGTCAAGGGTATCACGGTGGCCGGAAAGACCGGAACGGCCCAGGTCGTAACCCTGGAGAAGGAAAAGATCGCAAAAGCCGGGGGGGAGGTGCCTCCCGAATTCAGAGATCATGCCTGGTTCGTGGCCGTGGCACCTGCAGAACATCCCAGGTTGGCCATTGCGGTCCTGGTGGAAAACGGGGGTCACGGGGGAAGTGCTGCCGCACCGATCGCCGGAAGACTCATCGAGGCCTATTTTACCGGCAAACGTGTCGCGGACGCCGGAACGCGGCCTCAGCAGACAGGGCTTACAAACTGATCGGGCCCAAACAAGGTGCTGAAGGCTCCCTTCGGCACCCATGCAAAAGAATGAGAAAGCCATAATGATGTTCGATAGACGACTCCTTCAGAATTTTGATTGGATCCTCCTGCTGATACTGGCCATTCTGGCGGTGATCAGCGTATTGAACCTTTACAGCGCCACCTATCCCATCAGGGAGTCGGGAGGGAGCCAGATTTTTCTGAAACAGATCTACTGGTTTATCATCGGTTTTGCGGTGCTGTTGGTAATGACGACCTTTGATTACCATTTGCTGGAGAGATTGGCCTATCCGGTATATCTGGTTTCCATCGGACTCCTGATCCTTGTTTTTGTTGTCGGGGATATCCGCTCAGGTTCCCAGAGATGGATCAGTCTCGGCGGACTGGCAGTACAACCCTCGGAACTGGCAAAGCTCTCCATGGTCTTGATTCTTGCCAAGTTCTTCAACGAACAGGGTCAAGTCTACGAGTACCGACTTAGAGATCTGTGGAGGCCTTTCCTTTATATGGCCGTCCCCGCTGTCCTTATCCTGAAAGAACCGGACCTGGGTACCGCCCTTGTGCTGGTCACGGTATCCTTTTCCATGATCCTCTTCGCCAAGATCAAGTGGCGTTCCTTCCTGATCCTCATCCTTTCGGGGATCATCGCCGCACCCTTTATCTGGATCAATTTGAAGGACTATCAACAAAAACGGATTTTGACTTTTCTTCGGCCGGACATGGATCCCCTTGGAGCCGGTTATCATATCAATCAGTCCAAGATCGCGATAGGTTCGGGGTTGTTCTGGGGAAAAGGATACTTGAAAGGCACCCAGACCCGTCTCCATTTCCTCCCGGAACAACACACGGATTTTGCCTTTTCGGTGTTGGCGGAGGAATGGGGGTTCGTGGGCTCGGTCATCTTGCTCTTGCTTTATTTTCTCCTCATGCTGTGGGGGATCAACATTGCGAAAAACTCGAAGGATCGGTTCGGGACCATGATCGCCCTGGGAATCGTGGCGATCATCTTTTGGCAACTGGTCATCAACGTCAGTATGACCACAGGATTGTTACCCGTGGTGGGGATTCCTCTGGTGATGTTCAGCTACGGCGGGTCTTCCACGGTTTCGACCATGGCCGGCCTTGGTCTATTGATGAACATCAGTATGAGGCGTTTCATGTTTCAATAATTTTACTTGCAATAGGAATATCTGTATGGTAAGGGAAGCTGCTGAATCATTGCGGTAAAGATATGAAAAAGAGAGACGAAATCAACGCCTTCTTGGGTAAGAATACGGAATTCGAGGGAAAACTGACCTTTTCGGGTACTGTTCGTATTGATGGTAGATTCAGGGGGGAGATCGTCACGGATGGGACTCTCATCGTGGGGGAGACTGCGGTCATCGAGTCAGAGGTCAGTGTCGCCAATATCATTATAAGCGGAGAGATTCGGGGAAATATTGTGGCGGGAGAGCGTATCCAGATCCATGCCCCCGGAAAGGTTTTTGGAAATATTCAGGCCCCGACGGTAATAATCGATGAGGGGGTGATTTTCGAGGGCAATTGCCGCATGCGGGAACCTGTTGATTCCCATGACAAAAAACTGGCGGTGATCAACTAGGCCATATCCAGAGTACCCGGTAGGCCGGGGATTCTTTGCACAAGATGTTTAACAGGACGGCATGGTTTAGATCAAAGCCCGTCTCCGCAACCCATAAGATTCATAAACCGCTTTTCCCCCTTGATTTTCCTTAAATTTTCTGGCAGATAGGGCCAGTTTCGTATCGAGGCCGAAACGTTGCGGGCTCCAGCTGGCACAGAGACCTTTGAAAAACGTTCAATGAAGGTTTGGATGGGCATTAGGTAAAAAGAAACCCGACTAGAGAACGGAACGGAAAAGCCATGATCATACCTGACTATACTCTCTTCATCCAGATCGCCAACTTTTTGGTCCTATTATTTCTGTTGAATATTTTTCTCTATCGGCCCATTCGGGGCATGCTTCGAAAACGAGAAGAGGAGATGGGGTCATTCCAGGGGTCGATCGACCAGTTCCTGGAGAAATTCAGCCGGTATCAGCAAGAACTTGAAGCCAACATCCTGGGGACCAGGCGGGAAGGATACCAAGCCAAGGAAAATATCAAGAGCGAGGGGCTGGAAGAGGAACGCGGCATGCTCCAAAAGGCCTCCTCAACGGCCAATGAGCGGATTGAAAAGGCCAAACAGGAGATTGAGCAGAGTATGGAAAAGGTGCGCCGGGCTCTGGAGGAAGAGGTGGGAGCTTTTTCAAGGGAATTGGCGGAAAAAGTATTGGGAAGGAGCATCTGAGATGGCTGGAAAGGGAGATCGCGCCCGCCGCTTCTTGTTTTTGAGCCTGTTCGTTGTTTCGGCCCTCGCCTTTCTTTGCGGTGGAATAGCTGTGGCCGCGGAGGGACATGGTGGAGGAGATCGTTCGGCGGACTTGATCGATTTGGCGAAGCGTATTCTCAATTTCGTCCTATTGATGGTGATTCTCATCTGGGCCGTCAGGAAAAGCGGCGTCAAAGAGTTTTTTTCTTCCAGGAGCGCGGAGATCAAGCGGAAACTGGAGGAATTGAAAAGAGAAAAGGAAGAGGCCGAAAGCAAGTTCAGGGATGTTGAACGGAGGCTCAAAGAGTTCGAGGCCAAAAAACGGGATATTCTCGAACAGTTCAAGGCCGAAGGAATCGCTGAAAAGGAGAGAATCATCGCTGAGGCCAAGGAGAGGGTCAAAACTATTATCGAGCAGGCCGAACTGACGATCCAGCAGGAAATGAAAGCAGCCAAGGAGCGGTTGAAGAGTGAGGTGGTGGATCTTGCGGCCGAAAAGGCCCGGGAGATCATTGCGAGTGAATTGACAGAGAAGGATCAGGACCACTTAGTGGATGAATTCATAGAAAGGGTGGAGAAGATACATTGATCAGCTCAAAGGTCGCCAAAAGGTACGCCAAAGCCCTGCTGAGTCTCGGCCAGGAGGACGGCCGGTATCAGGAATACGGGGAGAATCTCCGGGAGTTCGTTGACTTTTGCAGGGATAACCAGGAATTTTACCAAGTTATCACCAATCTTGTGTTTCCCGTGGAAGATCGACAGAAGATACTGGAAGCCATCCTTGAAAAGAGCGGTTTCGCCGATACAGTCAAGAATTTCCTCTTCCTCCTGTTGGAAAAAAAGCGGATCGGGGGGATAGAAGAAATTGCCGATCTATACCAGAAACTAGAGGATGAACTCGCGGGCGTAGCCCGGGCCGAGGTTTTCTCTCCCAAGCCGTTGAAGGAGGAGGCCCAGGCGAAGCTCAAAAAGACCCTCGGGGAGCTGACTTCCAAGGACGTCAAGATCGACGTTAAGGAGGACAGCAGCTTGATCGGCGGTATCGTCGTGAAAATCGGAGACTTGGTCATTGATGGCAGCATTAAGGCCCAGCTGGAAGGGCTTAGAGAATCCTTAAAGAGGGGTGGATACAGCTAATGGAAATCAGAGCAGAAGAAATCAGTCAGGTAATCAGGGGCCAGATTAAGGATTACGAGAGAAAGGTGGAGATGAGTGAAACCGGCACGGTCCTGTCCGTTGGTGACGGTGTCGCTCGGGTCTATGGTGTCCAGAATGCCATGGCCATGGAAATGCTCGAACTTCCGGGCGGTATCTACGGACTCTGCCTTAATCTGGAAGAGGACAACGTGGGCGTGGCGATCATGGGGGACGATACCAAGATCAAAGAGGGCGACGTAGTCAAGCGCACGGGAAGGATCGCCCAGATCCCCGTAGGCGAGGCAGTCCTTGGTCGCGTGATTGATGCGGTGGGGGCGCCTCTGGACGGGAAAGGCCCCATCAATGCCACGGAGTTCCGCCGTATAGAGATGGTGGCCCCGGGCGTCATCGCCCGCCAACCCGTAAGCGAGCCTATGTATACCGGTATAAAGGCAATCGATGCCATGACTCCCATCGGAAGGGGTCAGAGGGAATTGATCATCGGTGACAGGCAGATCGGTAAGACGGCCCTCGGGGTGGACGCTATCATCAACCAGAAGAACACCGATGTTTATTGTATCTATGTGGCGGTGGGGCAGAAGAAATCCACCGTTGCCCAGGTGGTGGACGTGCTCAGGAAGCACGGGGCCATGGAGTACACCACGGTGGTAGCCGCATGCGCCAGCGACCCCGCGACCCAGCAGTATATCGCCCCCTATGCAGGGTGCGCGATCGGCGAATATTACAGGGACAATGGAAAGCATGCCCTGATCATTTACGACGACCTCTCCAAGCAGGCCGTCGCCTACAGGCAGGTTTCACTGCTTCTCAGACGGCCTCCCGGACGCGAGGCCTTTCCGGGGGATATCTTTTACAATCATTCCAGGCTGCTGGAGCGGGCTGCCAAGTTGAACGACGAACTGGGGGGTGGGTCCCTTACCGCCCTGCCCATCATAGAGACCCAAGCCGGTGACGTGTCCGCCTACATCCCGACCAACGTTATCTCTATTACCGACGGGCAGGTATACCTGGAGCCGGGTCTGTTTTTCTCCGGTGTGCGGCCCGCCATCAACGTGGGTCTTTCCGTTTCCCGGGTCGGAGGCGCCGCGCAGACAAAGGCCATGAGGAAGGTGGGCGGGAGTCTGCGTTTGGACATGGCCCAGTTCCGCGAATTGGAAGCCTTCGCGCAGTTTGGAAGCGACCTGGACAAGGCGACCCAGCGCCAACTGGAGAGAGGAAGACGACTCGTCGAGGTTCTGAAGCAACCCCAGTATCAACCCATGCCCGCTGAAAAGGAGGTCGTGATCCTGTTTGCGGGTTCTCAGGGATACCTGGATGAGTGGCCTGTGGAGGCCGTGAGCGAATACGAGAAACAAATGTTGGAATTCATGGAGAGCAAGTACGGGGATCTTCTCCAGGAAATCCGTGAAAAAAATGACATCAGCGACGAACTGGAGGAGAAGCTCAAGAAGGCCCTGGACGAGTTCAAGGGCATTTTTCAGCCTACTACCTAAATCGTATTGAATCTCGGGTGAATTTATATGGCGACATTAAGAGATATCCAGCGCAAGATAGCTGCCGTTAAGAAGACGAAGCAGATTACAAGGGCGATGAACATGGTGGCCGCGGCCAAGCTGCGCAATGTCCAGGGAAAGATGGAGAGTTTCGAACCCTATGCCAGAAAATTCGCCGAGGTACTCGGAAATCTGGCAAGCCGGATCGATCCTGATATCCATCCGCTGCTCGTGGCCAAGGAGAACGTCAGGAAGGTCGAACTCCTCCATTTTTCGGCCGACAGGGGGCTGTGCGGCAGCTTCAATATGAATACCCTCACAAAGGCTGAGAAATGGATCAAGGAACAACAGGCGAGGGATCTGGAATGCAGCCTGACCGTGGTGGGAAAGAAAGGCCGGGACTTTTTCCGAAAGCGGGGCTATCCCATTACCGTCAGCCATGTCAACGTTTACGGAGTCCTGGACATGGGATTCGTCAGCCAGATGGCTGGTGATCTGATCGATCGATTCCTTTCCGACGAGATTGATGAAGTGTATATGATGTATACACATTTTTTCAGCATGGCCAAACAGGAGCCAACGCTGGTCAAGTTGATCCCCATCGAACCTCCCCAAGCCGACGAGGAGACGGGAGAGATGGCGGAATACCTGTGCGAGCCGGATGCGGAAAGACTCCTTGTCGAGCTGCTCCCCAAACATATCAATGTCCAGCTTTACAATGCTTTTTTACAGAATGAGACAAGCGAGCATGCAGCTCGAATGGCGGCGATGGATAATGCCACCAGCAATTGCACCGATATGATCCAGAATCTGACCTTGGTCTATAACAAGGCCCGCCAGGCCGCTATTACGGCGGAGCTCATGGATATCGTTGGTGGTGCGGAGGCACTCAGGTAGGGGGAGTTACCCGGGCAGGGGAGTTACCCGGGCAAGGGAGGGTTTCTTTTCCAGAAGACCGGAATGCCAAGAGAAACTACGGAGACATAAGGAGGTCTTTACTTACGATGAATGAGGGCAAGCTAATACAAGTGATGGGGCCCGTAGTCGACGTTGAATTTGCCGAGGGGGAATTGCCGGCGATATTCACGGCACTGCTTGTTACAAACCCGACGATCGATGATACGGAAGACAATCTGGTTATTGAAGTGGCACAGCATCTGGGTGATAATGTCGTCCGATGCATCGCCATGGATACGACGGACGGTTTGGTTCGAGGTATGAGGGTCAAGAATACCGGCAATCCGATCATGATGCCTGCCGGTGATCCCATTCTCGGGCGCGTCCTCAATGTCGTGGGTAGACCCGTAGACGGTCTTGGGCCGATCGAGACCAAAGAATATCGGCCCATACATCGTCATGCCCCCTCCTTCGTGGAGCAGGATACGTCGGTGAAGGTGCTCGAGACGGGTGTCAAGGTTATTGATCTGCTGGTGCCCTTCCCCAGAGGGGGAAAGATGGGGATGTTCGGTGGTGCCGGTGTCGGTAAGACCGTCATCATGATGGAGATGATTCACAATATCGCCATGGAACATGGAGGTATCAGCGTTTTCGCTGGCGTGGGCGAAAGGACCCGCGAGGGCAATGACCTCTACTTGGAAATGAAGGAGTCCGGCGTCATCAACAAGGCCGCACTGATTTACGGGCAGATGACTGAGCCCCCGGGAGCCAGGGCCCGCGTCGCTCTTTCAGCCTTGACGGCGGCTGAGTATTATCGGGATGAGCAAGGGCAGGACGTCCTTCTTTTCATCGACAATATTTTCCGTTTCACCCAGGCGGGATCGGAAGTGTCCGCCCTTCTCGGACGCATGCCTTCAGCGGTCGGGTACCAGCCCACGCTGGGGACCGACCTTGGTGAGCTGCAGGAAAGAATCACCTCAACGACCAAGGGATCGATTACATCAGTACAGTGCGTATACGTGCCCGCTGATGACCTGACCGACCCTGCACCTGCTACCACCTTTGCCCACCTCGACGGGACGGTGGTGCTCTCCAGGCCGATTGCAGAGCTGGGAATTTATCCGGCCGTTGACCCCCTGGATTCCACTTCAAGGATCTTGGACCCCAATGTCCTTGGAGAGGAGCACTATCAGGTCGCGAGGCAGACACAGCAGATTCTGCAAAAATATAAAGACTTGCAGGATATAATCGCCATTCTGGGAATGGACGAACTCTCCGACGAAGACAAGTTGACCGTAGCAAGGGCCCGGAGAATCCAGAGATTCCTCTCTCAACCCTTCCATGTCGCGGAAACTTTCACCGGTCGAAAAGGCAAGTATGTGCCCGTAAATGAAACCATTCGGGGCTTCAAGGAGATCATCGAAGGAAAACACGACGATCTGCCTGAGGCCGCCTTTTACATGGCAGGTGGAATCGACGAAGTGGTTGAAAGGGCGAAGGAAATGGCTTCCGCCTAGATAGTGCCGTCCATCAATAATCAAATTTTCGGCACTAGGGTGTTTCCAATTTTTCGTGCTGGCGAAGGTGGAGTCTCCCTGCTTTGCAGCAGGTTCCCGGTTTGAGCCTGACACAGAGGTTGGGCAAAAGGGGGCGTTTTTCAAAGGTCTCAAAGGATTACTCCGAGAGGTACTGTAGTACGTCATACAGAGAATTCGCAGATTTCCCCGTTTGCCGAACACGGCACAGCACGGCACAGGCGCGGGTGCAAAGATTTCGAAACTTGGCCATTTATGGTTATGGATGAGCACTTGATAGGGGTTAAAAGTCCATGGATAATACATTATTTTTAGAAGTGGTCACCCCGGAAAGGGTAGTGGTCAGCCAGGAGGTGGATACTGTTATCGTTCCGGGTTCGGAGGGTGAATTCGGCGTCCTGCCGGGACACGTTCTTTTCCTCTCCGGTGTGATCCCGGGAGAGTTGCGTTTTTCCAGTGGAACCAAAGAGGAATCCATCGCAGTGACCAATGGATTTGCCGAGGTTTCGAACAACAAGGTTTCCATATTGGTGGATGCTGCCGAGAAGGCTGCTGAAATCGATTTGGAAAGGGCGAAGAAGGCCCTGGAGCGGGCCAAGAAAAGACTCGAATCTTATACAGGACCCGATGACGTTGAGTTTATGATGGCGGAGGCGGCCCTCCAGCGGGCTATAGCGAGGATCAAGGTTGCTCAAAAAAACATATGATTCATTGCTATTACTGAATTTGGGTTAAAAAAGGCAAGTTATTGACTTGCCTTTTTTATTGACGTTTGAATTTATGGAAGATACAATGCGTGCATTCATGCAATTTCAAATATAAGCAATAAAAACAAAATCTTATTCTTTTAGAAGGGGCGTTATGGATATTGTGGAAGAGATCGATCAGTTTGAATTGCTGGAGCAAAAAATTGATTCCATGATCAAGCGTATCGCTTCACTGAAACGGGAACGGGACTCTTTCCTTGAGAAATTACAGATTCAGGAAGAAAAGATCAGCAATCTGACGAGCGAGTTGGAAAATTTCAAGGCGGCCAGGGACAATGCAAAACAGAAGATCGTTTCCTTGTTGGAAAAGATCGAACAGCTCGAAATCTAGTGAGTTTGGCCCGCCCAAGGGGGCGGGCTGTGAAGATTAGGCCTCAAGGTCGGATTCCCTTTCCCTGGGTTTGGGAGAGGCAGAGGATGTCTTTCCGGGTAGAGATCGGACAACTGATTTATTGAAATGTATCCGATCCAACAATAGGGTTAGGCTATATCAAAGATGATTTCGAGGATAGGGAAGCGATGGAGCCTGTAAAGGTCAGGATCCGTGAACATGAGTACCTGGTAAAGGGTGGTGAAAACGAACAGGAGGTAAAGAGAATAGCGGAATACGTGAATTCGAAATTGAAAGAGATTTATGATACCTCCGAAGGTCTGTCTGAGAAAAAAGCAGCTATTCTTGCAGCATTGAATATAGCCGGTGACTATTTCCAACTCTTGAAGGAAAAAGAAGCGTTATTGAAACAGATAAAACAGAGGACGGAATCCTTGATTTTCACTATCGATTCTTCAATCAGTTGACTCCGGTTTTTTGCTGGGAGGCCGTTCTTTTACCGCTCCCTTTTGGGGTATATGCGCGGAATGCGGGGGAGACGGAGGAAGAGAGCCCTTGAGGGTTGTCCAAAGATTCACGGTAGGGTCGCAGAGGCCGGCCTTGGAATATAAAAGGGAACGATGTTTGGTCGGTGCCGCGGGGTTCGGGAATCCACACGTCAATCCAGTTCCAAGACCACTCGCGATACTGAACTTGTGACCCTAGACTAAATTCTCAAACCCAGAGGGGAGACCATAACCCACTGCCATATTTCATTATTGCGGCATTTCTCAGGTTCAGGGGAAAAACTCCCTTGTCCCGCCCGGTCTCAACTGATCCAATCTCTTCCTCTATTTGCCTGAATTCCGAAAATACATATCTCTCATCCATGCTGGACACGGCATGTTGAGTGCGATGGAGAATGCCGGGAAAGGCCTTTTTGAGGAAAGACCGGTCCGCAGAGAAATTACATGGAGTCGGGAAAAGTGTGTGCTGACCGCCAGCCCTGTGTTTTATTTTTTTTCGGAAGGGATCTTTTTCGATGGTAGTCGGATCACGGAAGCTGCATTGATCTCGACCCCGGGAGAAGGTTTGATTCCCGGTCAGTGGCGTAGGATTTTCCCGATCCGCTTAAAATAAAATTGTTTTTAACCCTGTTATCTCAATAATGTCCGCGGCAGCGCCCAGCCGCAATCCCTGCTCCGCTTTGGACCGGAGCCAGCGGATTCGACCGGAGAGTGCTGGGGTTGCCTCAGGCTATATAAAGGATGGTTTATCATGACAATCTTTCAAATGCTTGGTTCCGCTGTTGTCGGAATCATTCTGGGTCTTATTATCGGTTTCTGGGCCCGGAAAAGGATCGTTGAAAGTCAATTTGACTCTATTCGCAACTATTCAAAAAAGATAATCAACGAGGCCCACCAGAAGGCAAAGACCATCAAGAAAGAGGCCATGATCAAGGCCAAAGACACCTTCTATCAAATGAAGGTGGAATTTGAGAAGGATACCAAGGAAAAGATAGAACAGCTGAAGGCCCAGGAGAAGCGACTTTTCAACAAAGAAGAGAGCCTGGAAAAAAAGATAGAACAGTATGAAAACAGAGAAAAAAGACTTGCCAACCGTGAGAAGGAGTTGGACAAAAAGGAAGCAGGCATTCGAGAAAAGATCAACGAATATGAAAGACTCATCGAGGAACAGAGGCGGGAACTGGAGAGAATCGCGGGAATTTCCAGTGGTGAGGCCAAGAATCTGCTCATGGAATCCATGATGGAAGAGGCCAGGCATGAATCGGCAAAAATGATTCGAAGGATAGAGAATGAGGCGAGGGAGGAAGCCAACAGGAAATCCCAGGAGATTCTCGCCCTGGCAATCAAGCGGTATGCCGGCGAATATGTAACTGAACGAACGGTCAGCGTAGTAAATCTGCCCAACGAAGAGATGAAGGGCAGGATTATCGGGCGGGAAGGGCGAAACATCCGGGCCATTGAAGCTGCGACAGGCATTGATGTGATAATTGACGACACCCCTGAAGCGGTAATTCTCTCTGGGTTCAACCCCGTGAGGAGGGAGGTGGCGAAAATATCTCTGGAGCGGCTGATCGAGGATGGACGGATTCACCCGGCCCGGATAGAGGAAGTCGTTGAAAAGGTCAACAAGGAAATCGAGGAAAGCATCAAGGAGGCTGGAGAGCAGGCGACCTTCGATGTGGGTGTCCATGGGATCGATCCGGAACTGGTGAAATTGATCGGTCGCCTGAAGTACCGCTCAAGCTATGCGCAGAATGTGCTGCAGCATTCCAAGGAAGTAAGCTTTATTTGCGGAGTGATGGCCGCGGAACTGGGCCTCAACGTGAAACAGGCCAAGCGGGCGGGACTGCTCCACGATATCGGAAAGGCCGTGGATCATGAGGTCGAAGGCCCCCATGCCGCAATAGGGGCCGATCTTGCGAAAAAATACGGAGAATCGGAGGCTGTGGTCCACGCAATTGCTGCGCACCACGAAGAGATCCCTCCGGAAACTCCTCTTGCCGTTCTCGTCCAGGCCGCTGATACCTTGTCCGGGGCGCGTCCCGGTGCCCGCCAAGAGATGCTTGAGTCCTATGTGAAGAGGCTCGAAGACTTGGAAAGGATCGCCATGTCGTTCAACGGCGTCACTAAATCCTATGCGATCCAGGCGGGACGCGAAATAAGGATCATGGTTGAGGGAAAGGTGATTAACGACGACAAATCTTTTCTCCTGTGTAAAGATATCGCCAAGAAAATCGAACGAGAACTCACCTATCCAGGACAGATCAAGGTGACCGTTATAAGAGAAACCAGGGCGGTGGAATACGCAAAGTAGTGTCCATACATAAAAAGCAGGCAATTTTGTTCAAGGTCAAGCCTCCGGCCCGTAAGGCCTACGCCCCGGAGGGGAAGGTGAAGATTTTAACCGCCCCGCTTGGGACGCCAAGCGGCAGAGGCACCATACATTGAATATTTCGAGGATTAAACCCAAATTATGCGTGAACGCTTGTCCAAAGAAGGGTAAAGGGATTTTCCCGGAGCGGCCTATTTTGGCTCTGGAGCAGCCTGCCTGCCGCAGGCAGGGAGAGCGGAAGGGCCAAAATCGGCAGTGAGCGGAGCCATGGACGGCGTAGCGAACGTAGCGGAGGGAACATCCCTTTACCCTTCACCCATCAGGTGCTGTCAGGATGCTTTAACATATTGTAATAAAGATAAATTTCAGCATTAACGCATAATTTGGGTTAAAATTTGTCCTCGCTGCGCTTGGACTCCCCACCCTTCTGGTGGGTCCCCGGTTTGAGTCTGACGCAGCTTGTCCGCCTCTGGTGCGGCTTGTCACGCCGGAGCCATAGCAAAGGCGGAAGATTGGGCAAAAGGGGGCATTTTTCAAAGGTCTCGATGACGCGCCTCCAGGAGTGGGCGGTGTTCACGATTTCCGGAAATAGCGCGAGCGGATTTTACCTTCCATAGCCCGAGGGGTTATAAGTGCCGAGGATGAGATGAGATTTGGCTTCACCTGCCCGCCCAGCCCTGTACCCCCTGCCAGAGGAGTGCCGAATATTGAAGATCCTCCCGAGGTGACGCCGAATTTCTTTGGAGCTAACGCTCTCTTACAAAAGTCATCTCGCATCACCTTCGCAGTGTCTTGCCCATTCATAGAGAGAATATCCAGATCCGTTTTGCTGGGAAGCGGGTTTGGCTCCGTCGTAATTCAGATCAAGATATTCCATTGCAAGCTGGAGAGCTTCATTAAAGAGGCTTTGAGGGCGGACTAATAGCAAAAGGTTCACCAACCATGAAACAAGAACGGGATACAATTTACCTGGTCGACGGTAGTTCCTATATCCATCGGGCCTATCACGCTATAGGGAACCTTGCCAATTCAAGGGGATTACCAACCAACGCCGTCTTTGGTTTCGTGAAGATGATCCTGAAACTCATTGAGGATAGGAAACCGAACTACATGGCCATCGCCTTTGATGCAAAGGGACCCACTTTTCGGCACGAACTCTATGATATGTACAAGGCCAACAGGCCCCCCATGCCCGAGGACCTCAGCGCCCAGATACCTTATATCCATGCCTTTGTAAAAGGGTTGAACGTAACGATGATCGAAAAGGAAGGGTTCGAGGCGGATGATATCTTAGGGACCTTGGCCAGGAGGGCGGAAAGAGATGGATGGCGGGTCGTGATCGTTACGGGGGACAAGGATTTTCGCCAGCTCCTCTCGCCCCGGATATCCCTTTGGGATACGATGAAGGACCGGGAAACGGACATGGAGACCTTCAAGGCGGAGTTCGGTTTGGACCCCTCGCAGGTGATAGATGTCATGGGTCTTTCAGGCGATTATTCCGACAACATTCCCGGCGTCCCGGGTGTGGGAGAAAAAACGGCGGTCAAGCTCATCAAACAGTTTCAGAATCTGGAAGGAGTCTTCGATCACCTGGAAGAGATCAAGGGGAAAAAGTTGCAGGAAAACCTCCGGGTTTCAAAGGAACAGGCCCTTTTGAGCAAGCAGTTGGTGACCATCGACTGTGACGTCCCCCTTGATGTGGATATCCCTGACATGAGAGTTGGGGAACCGGACGGGGAGGTCCTTGCCAAGATCTTCCGGGAGTTGGAATTTCGATCACTTTGGGATCAATTCGCGACCCGAAAGGACTCAGGGAGGAAGGATTACCGTCTTTGTCTTTCAGAGAACGAACTTCGTAGACTCTTACTGGAAATCGAAAGGAAGAGGATCCTGAGTATTGATACAGAGACGACCAGCGAAGATCCTCTGAAGGCCCGACTGGTGGGCATCTCTTTCTGCTTTGAAGAGAAAAAGGCTTACTATCTGCCCCTGGCCCACAAGACCGGCGAAGATTCGGAACAGGTCGACCTTGCGCGGGCCCTTGAAATCCTCAAACCTGTTCTGGAAGAGGAGGGTGTGCGGAAGGTAGGGCAGAACATCAAGTACGACGCTCTGGTTTTTAAGACACACGGTGTCGAACTGAAGGGAATCCACTTTGACACCATGATCGCTTCTTATGTGATTAATCCGGGCCTTAGGCAGCACGGCCTTGACTACCTCGCCCAGCATTACCTTGATCACAAGATGATCACTTACAAGGAAGTCGTGGGAAAGAAAGCCTCCAGCTTTGCTGAGGTAGATCTTGAACACGCCAAGGAATACTCCTGCGAGGACGCCGATATTACATTTCGCCTCATGCGCGTATTGGCGGACCGCCTTAAGGAGGACGGCAACCAAGATCTCTTCTACGATCTAGAGATGAGGTTGGTCCCGGTATTGATTGACATGGAATTTGTCGGCATCAAGATCGACAGTGATTTTTTCAAAGACATGTCCCGCCGAATCGAGCGGCAACTCAAGGAGATGGAGAAGAAAATCTTTAAGGAGGCGGGCATGGAGTTCAACATCAATTCACCCCAGCAACTCGGTTATGTCCTTTTTGAGAAGCTGAAACTCCCCCCCCTCAAGAAGACCGCAAAGACCAAAAGTTACTCCACGGATGTGAAGGTCCTCACACAGCTTGCAGCATTGCCCTATGAGATCCCAAAACTTCTCCTGCGTTACAGGCTTTTGACCAAGTTGAAATCCACCTATCTTGACACCCTGGTGAAGCTTGTGGATCCCTCAACCGGAAGGATCCACACGTCCTTCAACCAGACCGTGACCGCTACCGGGCGCCTGAGCAGCAGCAATCCCAATCTCCAGAATATTCCCATTCGAGGGGAGGAAGGGCGGGAGATTCGCAAAGGATTCGTGGCCGAGCAGGGGTATGTTCTCCTGTCATCCGATTACAGTCAGGTGGAACTCCGCGTCTTTGCCCACTACTCGGAAGATCGGGCTTTCCTGGAGGCCTTCCGGAAGGGAGAAGACGTTCATACCCGGACGGCCGCAGAGATTATGGGGGTGAGTCCGGATGAGGTCACCCCTGACATGCGGCGCATTGCAAAGGCCATCAATTTCGGCATCATTTATGGAATGGGCCCGAGAAAACTTGGTGAGGAATTGGGCATCGGACAAAAAGAGGCTAAGCGTTACATCGATACTTACTATAAACGTTACCCAGGGGTGGTAAGATACAGGGAAGAGGCCATAGAGACAGCCAGGAAGAAAGGCTACGTGACCACGCTGTTCAACCGGAGGCGATACCTGCCCAACATCGAGCATAAGAACAGGATCATACGTTCGGAATCGGAACGAATGGCCGTCAATACCCCTATCCAGGGAACGGCGGCAGACTTGATCAAGAAGGCTATGATCCGAATCCACGAGCGACTCAAGAAGGAGTCCCCGGAGACCCGGATGCTGCTCCAAGTCCATGACGAACTGGTTTTCGAGGTTCCTGAGGCGGAAATCGAGAAAGTGAAAACCCTGGTAAAAGAGGAGATGGAAGGTGTCTACCCCCTCAAAGTTCCCCTCAAGGCCGACATCAAGATCGGTCTGAACTGGCAGGAAGCCCACTAGGTTATTTTTATTAAGAATTGTAAGAATGGGGCCCAAAGGATTGGTGGAGAGGCGGTGCCCAAGGGCCCTGGAAATATGAAACCAGGAGGACAAGATGTCTCACGTTTTCGGACCGGTTCCATCCAGGAGGCTGGGCCTTTCCCTTGGAGTGGACCTGGTTCCCCGGAAGACCTGTACCTTCGATTGCCTGTATTGCCAGGTAGGAAGAACGACCCGAAAGATCATAGAGCCGGGGTCCCTTGTTCCCATCGAACCGGTGATCGATGAATTGCGGAAAAGTCTCGAAACGGTCTCGCCTGATGCTGTAACGTTTTCGGGATCCGGTGAGCCGACCCTCCATTCGGGAATCGGCCGGATTATGGAGGCCGTAAGGAAAATGACGGAAACGAAGATCGCCTTGCTGACGAACGGATCCCTCCTGTGGAAAAAAGATATAAGGGAGGGTATCCTTTCAGCGGATACCATCATGCCGACCCTTTCCTCTGCCAACGAAGAGACCTTCAGAACCATCCACCGCCCCCACCCGGATCTTGGGTTACAGTTGATCATCACCGGGCTGCATGCCCTTAGAAAGGAATTTAAGGGAGAATTCGCCCTGGAAGTCATCCTGCTGGCCGGATTGAACGACAGTGACCGGGAGATAGAGGGCCTGAAGGAGGTCATTGATGGCCTGAGTCCGGACCGGATCCAACTAAATACCGTGGCGCGCCCACCGGCGGATGCCGGAGCATTGCCACTTGACATGCCGAGGTTGGAAAAGATAAAGAGTTTTCTGGGAGAGAGGTCGGAGATCATCGCCGACGTCTCCTTTGCAAAAGGCCACGACAGGAGATACCGCCTCGCGGCGGACGTCCTGGAAATGGCCTTGAGAAGGCCCGTAAGGGCGGAGGATGTTGCAAGGACCCAGGGAATAAGGGCTCAAGAAGCGGAAAGCATACTCGAGGGGTTGGTTCACAAAGGACGCCTTTCAAGGGAAAACCACGGCGGGGATGTCTTCTATGTCTCTTCCTCTTTGAAGGCCTGAAGACCCTGGCACCGGGTCCTGCCGAGCGCCGTCCTTTCATTATTGGAGCAGCGATAACCTCACCGGGGGTAAGTCACATGGCGGGCAAAGTTAGAGGTTATGAAACAAAAGGAAAAGCGGCCATGGAGAAGGAAGCAGAAGGAAAAGAGAGTTTTTATGTGGGCATCGATGCGGGTTCCGTCAGCCTTAATTGTATCGTGATCAATCAGAACAGGGATATCGTTTTCGAAGCTCCTTACAAGAGACACCTTGGAAAGGTGGAAGAAGAAGTTCAGCAGCTTATCGGGGAGTTGTACGGAAGATTCGGGAAGGAGAACATCAAGGCCTTTGCTTTTACGGGAAACCACGGGCAGAATATATGCGAAAAAATCGGGGCCTTTTACGAATTCGAGACGATTTGCCAGGTCTTGGGCGCTTTATACGTGTCTCCGGACGTTCGAACAGTAATCAGTATGGGAGGACAGGACACAGCCCTTTTTCAGATCACCCACCAGGATGGTCAATGGGAACTGGAATACTTCGCCACCAACGGCCCTTGTGCATCGGGGACCGGATCCTTCATAGACCAGCAGGCCCAGCGCTTGGCAACCTCCATCTATGAAAAAGAAATCCACGTGGATCAGGAGCAGATCGACAACATACTGGCAGATTTCATTCAGCTGGGACTCAAGAGCGAAAGGCCTGCCAATGTGGCTTGCCGCTGCACGGTTTTTACAAAGTCCGATATGATTCACCTCCAGAATAAGGGAGAAAGGCTGGAGGACATCATTTACGGCCTTCACGTGGGTAATGCCCGTAACTACATGAGTACTATCGTATCAAACCGCCACCTGGAAGAACCCATTCTCTTCATCGGAGGCCTTTCCATTAATGCGCTCCAGGTTAAGGCCTTCAAGGCCTACTTCCCTGACCTGGTCGTCCCCCGTTTTAATACCTCCATCGGGGCCCTCGGCGTGGCTCTCCATGCCCTGGAATCAGGCATTGAAAACCGCCCTAACACGGCGAAAGGGCTGGAGTTCGATACTGCCGGCCCGAACCTACCCATCGCCCCCAGGCTGGAACTCCGAAAGACCTCCTTTCCCGAAGACAATCTTATCAAGCGAAGGCCCCTGGTCCGCAAGACCCCCGTCTATCTGGGGATCGATATCGGATCCACGACCACGAAGTATGCATTGATTGACGGGCATCGAGAGATTATCCACAAAAGCTACGTCCATACCATGGGAAAACCCATTGAAGTGACACAGAAACTCCTCCGGATCATTCGAGATGATTTGGGCGGCAAGATCGATATAAAGGGAGTGGCGACCACCGGATCGGGGAGAAATGTTGTAGGTGATTTCCTGAATGCCGACCTGATAATCGACGAGATAACGGCCCATGCCCGCGGAGCGGTGGAAATCGATTCCACCATTGACACCATTTTCGAGATCGGGGGGCAGGATTCGAAGTACATATACATCGCCAATGCCTATCCTCTGGACTTCGATATGAACAAGGTCTGCGCAGCAGGTACGGGGAGCTTCCTTCATGAGCTGGCCAATAAGTATGGAATCAATATCGTGGAGGAGTTCCAGGAGATTGCTCTTTCATCCGATCGTCCCATCAAATTGGCCGAGCGCTGCACCGTATTCATGGAATCAGACCTCGTGTCATATCACCAGAAAGGAGTACCTACCAAGGATCTCATCGCCGGTCTTTGTTACGCCATCGTCCACAACTATCTCAACCGGGTGGTTGGCAAGAGAAAGATCGGCCGCAGGGTCATGTTTCTGGGGGGGCCTTCTTTAAACAAGGGCGTGGTAGCGGCCTTTGAAGAAGTCCTGGGTAGGGGTCTCGTGGTACCGAAACACAGGGAAGTGCTCGGAGCTTTCGGTGCCGCCATAAGTGTTGAGGAGAAGATGGCCCTTGAACCGGAAAGAAGAATGTCGTTTCGGGGACTCCGCAGTGCCATCGAGGACAGGATGGAATTCAAGGAAAAGATATGCCGTGCAGATCCCAACTGTCATAACCAGTGCAAGCTCAAGATCTACGACTTCGACGGGCGCAAGAGTATCTGGGGTGGAGAGTGCGGCCGCTATGAAGTGACCCGTGGTACGGGCCGAAGCGAGGAAAACTTGTTCGAGCTACGGGAGAAAATCTGGCAGAATTATATGCTCGGCCTGTACGAAGAGATCGGAGAAACTCCCATGATGGAGGTGGAGGGCCGTCCGACGATCGGTATGCAGAGGGCCCTTTACTTTCTTCAGACGGGTGTCCTGTGGGCCCACTTTTTCGACCGCCTGGGATTCAGGCTTGTTGTCACTCCACCCACCAATACCCGGATCTCCAGTGCGGGAATAGAGGCCATGACCGCGGAGACCTGTTACCCCGTGAAGGTATCCCACGGACACGTGAAGGAATTGGCGGGAAAAACTGCTTTCCTGTTCTTGCCTTCTATCATCAATATGTCGACACCCAGGGAGGAAGAGACCGGATATTTCTGCCCCATGGTTCAGGCGAATCAATACATGGTGCGGGAGGCCCTTGGGTTGGACAGGGGCCGCCTCCTGAAGCCGATTGTCCACTTGAAATACGATGTTTCCACCCTGGCGATTGAATTGAGCCGGCAGATTTCCCGGAAGCTGGGGCGCAGCCGAGCGCAGATAAGGCAGGCCCTGGAATATGCCATCGACAGGCAAGAGCGTTTTGAAAGGGAATTGTATCTCAAGGGCCGGGAGATCCTTGAAGCCCAAGATCCTGAAAGGCCCCTTGTAGTTGTGACCGGAAGGCCCTACAATCTATATGATGAGAAGTTGAATTTAAGGCTCGGCAGGAACTTGAGTAAGATCGGTGTCGCCACCGTTCCCATGGACTTCATTGATGTTTCGGAAGTTGATATGTCAGACTTCCCTTCCATGTATTGGGGACTCGGGGCCAAGATTCTCAGGACCGCGAAATTTATCGAGCGGCAGCCTAACTACTTCGGCCTTCATTTGACCAACTTCGGCTGCGGAGCGGATTCCTTCATCGAGCACTTCTATAAACATGTTATGGGAGACAAACCTTACTTGATCCTCGAGTTGGACGAACACAGCGCGGTCGCCGGAGTCATGACCCGTCTCGAGGCCTTCAGGAATGTTATCGAGAACACTATGCAGAAATTGAAATCAGAACTTTTCAAGGATCTGAACCTATCCAATTGAGGAAAAAATGGAAGCAGAAAATCGTCCCACCTTTTGGTCCCTCTCCGAGAATGTAGGCCGGTTTGATCCGCGGAACAAGACTTTTCTCATCCCACAGATGAATAGGATCGGAGCGCATCTGCTGGCGGGAACCTTCAGGAGTTTCGGAATCAACGCCCTCGTCATGGATACTTACAGAGGCCTTGAGCTCGGTAAGGAGTTTACCTCCGGTAAGGAATGTTTCCCTTGCCAGGTAACGATGGGAGACATCCTTTATTTCATGCAGAAGGAGAAGGAAAGGCTGGGAGACGCGTTTGATCCGGAGAGGTACATCTACTTCATGCCGGAGGCAAGCGGCCCTTGTCGGTTCGGGATGTACAACAAGTACCAGCGCATTGTTTTGGATTCCTTTCCCGAACTGAGAAACCTCAAGATCGGATCCCTCACTACGGATAATGCCTATTCCTTGGAAGGAATGTTCGACAAGAAAACGGCCCTCGATTTCAGAAAGGTCGCATACTTCTCCGTGGTGGTGGGGGATATCCTGGACAGGCTGCTTTGGAGAATTCGCCCTTACGAAAGGGAGAAAGGCAGCGCCGATGCCTTCATCGAGCGGTCCATGAAAAGGATGACCGGAACATTCGAGACTTATGGAGCACGCAAGGATTTCGAACACATCTCGGATGAACTTGAGGACATATTACGGGAGGCGGAAACTCTGATTGATCCGGGTAAGCCGAGGAAGCCCAGGATCGGAATAGTGGGGGAAATCTACCTGAGGACCCATACACCTTCAAACCAGGATGTCATTCGGGTGTTAGAAAGATACGGGGCCGAGGTGGTGAACGCCTCCATCGCGGAGTGGGTGAATTACGCGACATACGATAGGCGGAGGGATGCCGAGATCGCCCTGTCCCTTGAGTTGAAGCAATTGAGATTCAAAAGGGTATGGCATCACCTCCGGAACTTGCTCAATTACAGCTTGAACCTCTACTATCAGCAGAGTCGACAGGAGAGGCTGTATGAAAGGGCCCGTAAGATCATAGATCTCCCGGTTGATCACCGGGTGGGGCACCTGGAAGAAATCCTGCTTGAAGATGATTTGTTCTCCTTTGATGTGGGGACGGAGGCCTGTCTCAGCATCGCAGGCATTATTCAATACGCAAGGGAAGGTTATAACGGTATCGTCAATGTTTATCCTTTCACATGTATGCCCAGTACCATCACCTCCTCGGTCATCAAGCCCATTATGAGCCGCATGAAAATTCCCTACCTGGACACGCCTTATGACGGAACCTTCCAGCCGGGAAGGGAGGCCGCTTTAAGAACGTTCATGTATCAGGCCACTCAACATTTTCAACGTCAAGGCGGGAAGGGACTGGATAAAAAATGAGCACCAAGATGCTGATCAACGCGGTGGAGCCTGAGGAATACCGGATCGCCTTCATCAAGGACGGTATGCTTGACGGCTATCATATCGAAACCTCCATATCAGAGCAGAAAGTGGGGAACATTTACAAGGCCGTGGTGGAACACGTGGAACCGCGGCTTCAGGCCTGTTTCGTAAACTATGGGGCCGACAGGAACGGTTTTCTCCCGGCGGACGAAATCCATCCGGAGTACTACCAGTTGAAAGGCCCCCTCCCAAAGGACCAGGGCATTCCACCGATCGAAAAAATTCTAAAGAAAGACCAGGAACTTCTGGTCCAGATTACCAAGGAAATGCCGGGGAAAAAGGGGGCCCATCTCACTACATACATATCCCTTGCAGGCCGATACCTTGTTCTCACGCCGGGTCGGACGGTCAATGGAATATCCCGGAAGATCGAGGATGAAAGGGAGCGACAGCGGCTGAAGGATATTATGAGCCGACTGAAACTCCCTGAAGAGATCGGATACATTGTCAGGACTGCGGCGGCCGGTCAGCGAAAGAGGGAGATATCAAAGGACCTGAACCGCTTGCTGAGGATCTGGAAGAATATGAAGGGAAGGGTGAAGAAGGCTCCTCCCTTGTCTTTGATCCACAAGGAGCAGGACCTGTATCTCAGAACCCTCCGGGATTATTACACAAGCGACGTGGCTGAAATTATCGTCGATGACAAGGAGACCTTTACCCGAATCAAGGAGTACATGCGGATTGTTTCCCCACGGGATCAACGGAAGGTGAAGCTTTATAAAGAAAAGATCCCGATTTTCGAAACTTATGGTATTGAAAGGCAGATCGAGAGCGTATACAGCAACACGGTACCCCTAAAATCGGGCGGCTCCCTTGTGATTGATACAACGGAGGCCCTGATCGCAATAGACGTTAACTCCGGGAGAGGGATGGCGGGCAAGGATGTGGAGGGAATGATCTTCAAGACCAACCTCGAGGCCGCCCGGGAGATCGCAAGGCAACTGAGACTAAGGGATATCGGCGGACTGGTGGTCATCGATTTCATCGATATGAAGGACCGGAAACATATCCGGGAAGTTGAAAAAGTCCTCAGAGAGGAATTGAAAAAGGACCGTGCGAAAACAGATACCTCCCATATATCGAAATTCGGATTGCTCGAGCTATCCAGACAGCGATTGAGACCCTCTCTGGAGTCGCGGAGTTATCAGGTCTGCCGATACTGCCAGGGCAGGGGAGTCGTCATTTCAGTCGAATCTGCGTCGGTCTCTATTCTCCGGAGGATATGGATGCAGGCCTCAAAGGAAGGCGTGACCCAGGTGAAGGGCACCGTTTGTCCGGAGGTGGCCGATTACTTGCAGAATCGAAAAAGAAAAGATCTTCTGGAAATCGAGAAGAGGTTTGGAGTGAGCATTATCATCAAAGGGGATCCATCCCTTGCACCGGGAAACGGATCGATCGAGTTCTGCAGCGAAAAAGAGGACGCAAAAAAGGAAAATTGATTTCCGGAACGGATCCTCTTGTCTTTCCGACTACCGGTATTTCCGGTTATCACATAATTCTCTTTCCCATTGTCTCCTGCCCCTTCATGCGCCTCCCGCTGTCACGAAGGCGTCCAGAGGGGTCCATAGTCCGGACGGTGCCCTTCTCTCCCGTAGCATAGCCCCTGTGACGGGGAAGCCCCGGCCCTTTCCTCACCGAGTCCGACAAGGGCTTTTCTTGGGGAAAGGCAAAAGGGGAAGGACTGAAAGAGAGAGCTTAGATCAAGGTCATTTTTCCCTATGTTCAATAACATTATTTACTTTCTCGTTGTTCTTCTCGTTTTCAGTGTCAGTTATCCCCGGGATGCTCCGAGGGAGCCCGCACTCTATTTTTTTGTCATGATCGTGGGAACCTGGGCGGTTTTCTCAGGATATTGCCGATTGAGCTTCAGGAGGCTTCTTGATCGATATCAACGTGGGGAAGAAACTGCTCCCGGCCTTGCAGGGACGTACCAAAGACTGATGCTCCGCCTTTCTCTCCTGGCCATCTTCCTTTTTGTCCTCGATGTCTATTTGCTGGATTTGAAAGCCTGGATCCGACTGATTCCCGGGACGAAGCGCTTCAGCGTGCTCCAGGGAATCCTGGCTTTGTCCCTTTTTCTTTTCTATCAGTGCACCATATGGCATCAAGGTTGGAAGGCCTATTGCAGGGCCTTTGAAGTTCGGATCTCCAGGGCCTCTTTCATTGGATCAAACCTCAGATTCAACGTCCCGATCCTTTTCCCATGGTTCATCCTGACCCTGGTCCTTGACCTGCTCGCCTTTACTCCTCTATCACGTCCCGACTCCTTCCTGAACAGGACCGAAGGGCAGATTGTTTTTTTTGCCGTATTCCTTGTCGTTTTCGTGATATTTCTCCCTCCTGTTGTTCGCTACTGGTGGGGCTGCCGGCCGTTTGAGCCGTCTGAAAAGGTCCGCCAGCTCAAGGATTTCCTGAGGGAGAAAGGTTTCAAGTATCGTGATCTTTTGAACTGGCCCATTTTTGAGGGCCGCATGCTGACGGCGGGTATCATGGGCATTTTGCCGAGATTCCGATATATTTTCATAACGGACGCCCTGATGGAGGTGCTTTCCACTCAGGAACTCAAGGCGGTGACTGCCCATGAGATGGGACATGCCAGGTACAGGCATCTGCTTTTCTATGGTCTGTTCTTTCTTGTTTACATGGTGCTCGCCTTCGGATTGATGGACCTGACAGGTGCAATATTGAGCTTCCTGCCCCTCTTTGGAAAGGACTCAGCAGGAGAGACGGATATTCTTTCCCTTTACCTTGCCCTGTCATCCCTCCCTCTCCTCCTATCTCTTCTCCTATATTTTCGATTTGTGATGGGTTTTTTCATGCGGCACTTCGAGCGGCAGGCGGACCTTTACTCGGCAGTCGTCATGGGGGGGCCGTTTGAGACGATCCGATCCCTTGAAAAGATCGCTCTTTTGAGCGGCAAAACCAGGGATCTGCCCAGTTGGCATCATTTCAGCATCGCCCGGAGGGTTGAAATCCTTTGGCGTTTTTTCAAGGATCCAGGGATCGCAAGACGTCACAATCGATTCGTGGCCCTTTCCCTGGCATTCTTTTTCGTAGCGGCGATAGGGCTCGGATATCTCTTAAATTCCGGAGCGGCAAAAAAATACGTTACTGTCCATCTTCTGGAAAAACGGGTGTGGGATCGGATTCAGAAAGACCCGAATGACCCCCTGCCCTACCAATTGCTGGCCGGACTTTATCTTGATAGGGGCCTGATTAAGAGGTCAAAGGACATGTACGAGAGAGCACTCACCCTTGATCCGGACAATCCCCTCGTTCTAAATAACCTCGCCTGGATACTCGCTACGGCAAAGGAGGCGGAGCTGCGGGATGAAAAGAGGGCCCTTTTGCTGGCAAAACAGGCGGTGGCCAGGGAGCGGTCCGCCGTTTTTCTCGACACCCTTGCAGAAGCATATTACGTAAACGGTTTTACCCGTGAGGCAGTTTCAACCATTCGTGAGGCCCTTACCCTGGCCTCGGAGAACAAGGCATACTACAGGAAGCAGTTGAAGAGATTTCTTTCCGGACCTGCAAGCAGATTCGATCCAAAAAAATAGCTCCCCGCTTCAATCAGAGGGTATCTCGGTTGGAATCCCGTTGGGACTCTCCCCGCCATTCCTCCCCGAAGCTTGGCTTCGGGGAGGAATGGCGAAAGCGAATGAAAAAGGGCTGGAACATACGTTCCAGAACATTGGGATTCGCCGGATCCCCATGAGATTACCGATGCGTTTTCCCTTGACATCATCTGTATGATGCCGGAAATTATTCTGGGCTTCTCATATGGGGCCTTATTCCTGTAATTCCTGATCGGAAAGGGGAACGGAACTTTATCGGAGACACTCTCTTAATGTCCCATTCTGGGAATGGGAGAACCTTGGGCCTTCAAGCGAAGGCTTGAGTTAGATCGTTTTTATAATAGGGTTCAAGTGGCCGAGTGATTGTTGTCCGCCTTCGCAGAAGACCAAGGGCTTGGCCGTGGATGAATGTGCAAACAATTGTTGTGCTACGGCGTGATGCTAAGGCGGATAACCACGGGTGTTTATCCGTGGGGCTCCATAGACCTTAATAGCTGGCCTCTATGCATTTCCACTTGACCCCTCGGACCCTCGACCCCTTGGCCCCTAAAGCTATCGGCTTCAGTCGATAGTAGTTTACTCCATGAATGAAAAGAAAGGAGTGGGATCATGTTGAATCCTGAAAAGATTCTAGGTGGACTGCTCCGGGGCGCCCCGCGGGGGAGCAGTATTCTTGGAAAAGCGGGAGTCGGAAGCATAGGACTTGGACTTCTTGGAATCGCAATGGAGGCGGCCGAGCATTATCTGAACAAGCCGCAAGGTCCCCGAGATGCCGGGATGCCCCCGCCCCCGCCTGGCGGGGCCGCCCCCCTGTGCCTCCCCAGGTACAAGGGCAGGAAATCTCCTCTCCTTCTCCTGCTCCGGCAACCCCCCCTGGACCTGCCGCCGCACCTCCACCCCTCCCAGGAGGGGGCTCTATGCCCGAGACCTCCCGGGAAACCGGGGACGCGGTGCTCCTCATTCGTTCCATGATTGCGGCGGCCAATGCGGACGGGATGATCGATGAAGAGGAACGCGGGCGCATCCTGGAAAAGTTGAAGACCATAGATCTTTCACCCGAGGAGCATGCTTTCATCGTCAGAGAGCTTCTTTCTCCCTGCGATCTGGATACCATCGTCCATGGAGTAAAATCACCCGAAATGGCCAAGCAGGTCTATGCGGTCTCTTTGATGGCCATCGAGGTGGATACTGATGCAGAGCGGGACTATATCCGCGAGCTGGGGCAACGGCTCGGATTGGATGAGGCTGCCAGGGCTGAGATCCATCGGGAACTGGGAGTGGCCCCGGTATGATACGAACTCTCTTTTTTTGACCTGGTTCAATGTTTATGTTTTCTCTTGACCGAGGAGGTGAAATCCATGTCTCAATGGTATTTGAGTTATGATGGGAAGCAGATTGGTCCTATGGATCACGCCCAGGCCGTAGCCCAGGCCAGAAGCAACCCCAACGGTTTTGCCTGGAGGCAGGGATTCGGCAACTGGATGCCCATTTCCCAGGTCCCGGAACTGAGTGCCGCCGGAGCCCCATCGCCACCGCCCCCTGCCGCCGCAAGAGGGGCTGACGTGATCGATTATCAGATAATGGGTGCCGAAATGCAGTTTGTGGAGGTGGAACTGGATCCAGGGGAGAGTGCGGTGGCGGAGGCCGGCGCCATGATGTACAAGGACGCCCCTGTAGAGATGCAGACCATATTCGGTGACGGATCTACCTCGGGAGAAGGCGGCGGGTTCCTGGACAAACTCATAGGGGCGGGAAAGCGGTTGATCACCGGTGAGAGTCTCTTTATGACCGTTTTTACTCACACCGGGCAGGGGAAGGCCCACGTGGCCTTCGGGGCCCCCTATCCTGGGAATATCATCCCTGTGGCCTTGACCGATGTGGGAGGGACTCTGGTGTGCCAAAAGGACAGCTTCCTTTGTGCGGCCAAAGGAGTCTCCATCGGAATCTATTTCCAGAAGAAGATTCTTACGGGCCTTTTCGGGGGTGAGGGATTCATTATGCAAAAACTCGAAGGCGACGGGCTGGTTTTCCTTCATGCCGGGGGAACCGTAGTGGAGAGAACCCTGGGGGCCGGCGAAGTATTGCATGTGGATACCGGGTGCATAGTGGCCTTCCAGCCCAGCGTTGATTTCGATATCGTGCAGGCCGGTGGAATCAAGACCGCCCTTTTCGGTGGGGAAGGTTTTTTCTTCGCAACCCTCAGAGGTCCGGGCAGGATCTGGCTCCAGTCACTTCCTTTTTCCCGGCTTGCCGGAAGAATGCTGGAAGCGGCCCCACAAAAGGGTGGGAGTCAGGGCGAGGGATCGATACTCGGAGCCCTCGGGAACTTTATAGATGGAGACAACTAAGTTGCCGCCCGTCCAAGAGATGGAGCGGGTCTCCGTTGTAACTTTTCCATCCTGACTGACCCTAAGGACATAGGAACGGCCTCCCGGTCAAGGCGTCGTCGGCCCTTCCGGGAGGCCGCTTATTGAATACTTCACGACTTTTCCCGATCAATCGTGTGATTTTCTGTAGTTCCAAATCCCACGGGCCGCTCCCATCCATCATTCGCTTTTAACAGCGATCTTACGGGGAGTCGCGGCTTCAGCCTTGGGAAGCTTTAATCGCAAGACCCCGTCCTTCAACTCAGCCTCTATTTTCGACTGATCGATCACCTGTGAGAGGCTAAACTGCCGATGATATTTCCCGGTGCGATATTCCCTGATGACATCGACTTCGTTTTCCCCTTCAGGGGTCTTCACGTCTCCGTCAAGGGTCAGCACGTTTTCACGAAGATCAATGTTGAGATCCTCGGCCTTTACACCCGGCATATCGGCCAGTAAGGTGATTTCGTTATCCGTTTCAAAAATATCCACTGCGGGGGTGAAAACCAGGCCCGGCTTTGTTTGTTCGGCGGGTGTGGTCACTTCGGTTTTCTTTTTCGCCTGAAGGGCTTTGCTTTCGGTCTCTGCCATGTTGAATCCCTCCTTTCATTTATGAGATGAGGCGATGGGGATCATGACGTCTTGACGGGGATTGTTTTAGGTTTTGCTGTTTCAGCCTTCGGCAAGACGACCGTCAGGATACCGTTCGCGCAGCGCGCTTCAACCTTTTCCGTGTCCAGTTGGCCGGGCAGGGTGATGATCCGGCTGAATTTACCGGCCTCCCGTTCTCTTCGGTGGTAGGTGGCGTCTTCGGCCGGGATTTTCCTCTCACCCGAGATGGAGAGGGTTTCCCCGGTTACGGAGATATCCAGTTCATCGGCCTTGATACCGGGAAGTTCAGCCCGAACGTAATAGTTGTCCTTGTCCTCCGTCACGTTCATCAAGGGAAACACGCCGGCGATGGGTTCCCTGAAAAATCCTCTCGAAAGACTTTCAGTGAGCCATTCCATCCGCCTTCGCATCCGTTCGAGCTCATCGAATGGACTCGTAAAGTCCCAGGTCGGCCAATCTGTAAGTTTTCCGAACAGCATGATATATCCCTCCTTTCCTTGGCCTGGTCGGCCGTATGAATGAGACCCTACCAAGAAAAAGATTTATTCATTGTAGGTTCGACCCATTCCAGGGTCTGCTGCATGTTCCACCGATCGATGGATGTCTTTGCAAAAATGAATAATTCGCTTTTTCGGGATGTCAAGGGGGTGTCCCAGATTTTGGCTCGCAGGGGAGGGCGCCTTTCGGATTGGGGTATCCCGTTGTCCGAAAATGGTGTGAGGGTTGGGGGTGCCGCGCGGCCTGAATAGCTCTACCCTGTTACTTCCGTGATCCAGTCTATATGTTCCAGGTACCAATCCACCGTCTTTTTCAGACCATCTTCAAAGGAAACGGTTTGATTCCAGCCGAGTTTTTCCCGCAGTTTCCGGTCATCAATAGCATATCTCCTGTCATGGCTCGGGCGGTCCTTCACGAACCGGATCAGTTCCCGCCTCGACCTGCCGGAAAGCATTCCCAGTTTCTCGTCCATATAGTCGCAGATTTGATGGACGAGTTCCAGATTCCGCTTTTCACAGTGACCGCCGATGTTGAAATGCTCTCCGGGAGGAGCCTTTTCAAGGATAAGGAGAAGAGCCCTGCAATGGTCCTCAACGTAAAGCCAGTCTCTTATGTTCAGGCCGTCCCCGTAAACAGGGATTTCCTTGCCCGTTCTCGCGTTGTTGATGGCAAGGGGAATGAATTTTTCTGGGAATTGGAAAGGCCCGTAGTTGTTGGAACAGTTTGTTATAATGGCGGGCAGTCCATAAGTCTTGAAATAAGCCCTCACGAGATGATCTGAAGCCGCCTTGCTGGCGGAGTAAGGGCTGGATGGATCGTATGGGGTGTTTTCCGTAAAATAACCGGACTCCCCCAATGATCCGTAGACCTCATCTGTTGAAATGTGGAGGAATCGATATGGTTGAAGGTCTTCCTGACTTTCCAGAGGCCAGTATTTCCGGCAGGCTTCAAGGAGCACGAAGGTCCCGTAGATGTTCGTTTGGATGAAGGCGTCGGGGGAGGCGATGCTCCGATCCACGTGGGATTCCGCCGCGAAGTGAACCACCCAGGTGATTTGCTCTTCCGTGAAAAGGGCCTCCACCGTCTCTCTATCCGCGATGTCCCCCTTGACGAAGCGATAGCGATCAGGGTAGTTCCTTTCAACATCACGAAGGTTGGCGACATTGCCGGCATAGGTCAACTTATCCAGGTTGATTACATGGACGTCAGTGCGTTCATGCAATAGGTGCCTGATGAAATTGCACCCGATAAAACCGCAACCGCCGGTAACAAGGATATTCTTGGTCATTTTCAAAGGAGTCTCCGTGGCAGGCCTCAAAAAAAGGCCAAAATGCCTCTCTTAAGCAGTTTTCCCGCATGCCGTCGTGGCTTCCGGAGCGCAGCACAGGTTTCACATTCCCGTTCAGGGAGAAAGTATTAGCTTTACGGCCTGCCTGACCTGTTTTGACTTCATGGACGGGAAAAGTATATTCTTGACGATCCCTGACAGGCCCTTTTTCCCGGATACCTGATTATTCTATATTATGCAAAATTTTTGCCTAAAAGTTCCGGCCTGTGTCCTTAATATCCCATTCTGATAATGGGAGGAAATCTCTCGCCTTCCTTGACCTTGAACAAAATCGAACCCTTTTCAACGGTCTCAAACGTATGGGAAAATCCCTTCCCCAGGATAGGAGGTGTCGGAATAACCGGCTTCCGCCATGTCTTTGACGCCCCCTTTTCGCCTTGCCTCAGTTGCGCTCGCTACGTTTTTCAACAGCCTGTTGAGGGCTCCCTGGATTTTGGGGTTTCTCCAAAAGAGAGTCGAGAGCGGATTTTCTTTCCCTGACTTCTGTCACCAGATCCTTCATTCCCTCGAACAGATCCCTGACCTCGTCTCCCCACGCCTTGCGAAGGAAGATCTTGAACCGTTCCCTCAGTTCTTCTCCGTGACGGCGCAGTTTTACGGCATAACGGGTATAGATGCGGATGGAAAGCAGAAGGTTGAGAAGAGCATAGGTTGCCAGAGCGGCAAGCCCCTGGGAACTGAAAAGGTTTTGAATCAGTGTGATAAGGAGCCCTATGATGGAGGCAGGCCCTGGTTCTTTCAGGGCTTGGTGCCATGCGTTTCCGCCTACGGCGAAAAGAAGAAACAAGAACAGGATCAGACGGCAGACCCACTGGATGAACCAGAGAAGACGGAAAGAAGGAATGGGTGGATCGGAGGTCAAGGAATCGGCTTCCTGCGACAGGATTTCTTCCAGCTTCTCGGCTCGTATACTTGCCCGAACCGTGTCACTTTTCAGCCTTCCGTAAGGGGAAGGAAGGCCTTCTGCCATGAGGATGCGGTCCAGCCGCGCTTCGAGGCCTTCAAGGCGTTTCTTGAATGCAGCGGCGATTTCCTTTGGAAGGGAAGGTGATACCGGTTCGGACGAGAAGGAGCGGCCATTGGCAGGATTCGGTAGAAGGGCCCGTAAGGTCATGAATACCAGGAAACCTGGGCCCGACGGGAGATAGGAATCTTGCTTTTGCAGCAGGATTTGCGGAAAAAAGTTTTCGCGGACCTGTTTCTCAATAACAGTGTCCCCGGCCGCGATCCACCGGGGAAATTCTTTTTCGAGTTCTCCCTGGAGATCCTCCAGAATCTTTTGGAAGACTTCAAGATTTCGGGCCTCTTCTCGAAGCGGATCAAGGAAGGTGCGGATTTCCACGTCCAGGTTCGCGGCCTTGACGGCGCGGATGTGCTTCATATCCCTTTGGCGGAAAAGGTCTCTGCGGAATATCGGGAACTGGTTCCAGGTTGATGGATCCCTTTCAAGGACCTCCTCGGCGGAAAGAAGATAGATGAGGGGATCACTCACTCCGTGCAGGGTGAGGTATTGGCGAAAATTTTCGACGAGGCGGGCCATCCGGTCATAGCCCATTTCCAGGGACTCGTCCTTGAAGAGAAGATCTGCCTTGTTCAGCACGAAGACGAAATTGCCCGGGGATTTGACCGTTCCTGCAAGAACCTCGTAGAATCGCCCATCAGCATATTTTTCAGGCGAGGTGACCCAGACCAGGATATCCAGTTTTTCGAGAAACCTCGCCACATGGTCACGATGCTCGAACAGGATGCTGTCGAAATCCGGTAGATCGCAGAGGAGGACCTGGAGTATCGATCGGCTGTCATGGACGATCTCGCGCCATGGTAAACCTTCCAGATCAAGATCAGGCAATGGGGCTTCATTGTGCCTGTATATGAGAATACGGTCGGTATGGGGCCTCCGGTGGTCGGCGGAGGAGATGTTCTCACCGGCAAGGGCGTTCATGAGTGTGGATTTGCCAACCCCTGTTCCGCCGAGGAGTCCGACAGTCAGGAAGCCCCTTTCCACATCGGCGAGCTTCCCGGCGAGCTCATCCGCCTTTTTCAGGAGGTCATGCCTTTTTTCCGGGGGCAGGGTCAGGAATTCCCCTTGCTCCAGCATGGAGGTTGTCCTGTCAAGGGTTTCTTTGAGTTCTCGAATCGATCTTTCCATGAGGGTGAATAATCCTCAAGTCTGGTTTGCACCAAGTCGGGAGTGAAGGGTTTTCAACCTCTCCAGGGTTTCAGGAGGAGTTGACAGGGAGAAGAGGCAGTCCTCATAGCGCTGTTTCTGAAGCCTTAAGACGGATAAAAGCCCTTCCCGGTAACGGCGGGACAATTCCCCCGCCACTCGCTGGATTTCCTGGTAAGCGAAAAGCTCGATGGCCCCCTTGGTGACAAATGGGGCGAGCACGGAATCAAGGGTCGCATCAAGGAGAGTGAACCCTCCCCCGACGGCCGTTTCCAGGGAAAGGATCAGAATTCCCCACAGGATCGATGTCGAATAGATGCCCCATTTTTTCCCTTTGGGAATCTCCCGGGAGAGCTTGCGAAAGGTTTCCTCCAGCCAACCGTACAGTTCCTCCTGTTTTTTGAAGAGGTGCCTTTCCACGGCCTCCCTGTCAAGACCTATCTCCGGGCGGCGAGCCATTTCCCATAGGGGGCTGTTCCGCTCCGGAAACGGGATACTCTCCAGAACCCGTACATTGAAGGTATCCAGACTCCTCAGCACAGGTTCAAGATTCATCTTTTCACGGATTTCAGAAAGTTCCTCCTCACGGGACTTCCCGCGGGGAGGGGTGTAAAATCCAAGGATATGAAGGGGAACTTGCAGCAGATTCCTAACAAACCTCCTGGGCCCGGCCAGGATATCATAGCGGGCGAAGAGTCTCTTGATTTCTCTTTTCAGGTATTCCCTGCTCCTTTGGGAGAACCGCTCCTTCTCCTCTTCCAGAAGCTCCCGGGAAACCTCGGCAAGGAGGGAATCCACCCCGTCCAACCACCGGCCGGCCGCTTCCCTTTCCTCCTCGAGAATCTCGATCACACGACCGGTCCGGATCCTGAGATCTTTTGCGCGGTTCCTCCTGAGGGTGGCCCGAATCCTGGATTGGTTCTCCGGGGAGAGTTCCTTCAAAAGATGTTCCTTGAACCCCAGGAAACCGGGATCCTTGAGGATCTGCCCTTGAACCTCTTTCCCGGCAAAGGGAATCACTCCGATTCGGTTTTCCTCGATGGCGAGGTCCTGGTCCCGGAGGAATTCCTTCACCTCACGGGGCCCGAACGGCCTTCTAGCCTTGTTTGCCAGGACGAAACAGGGTTTTTGATCCAGAAATGTTTGCCTGAGAAAACGGAAGGGAATCTCGTCGGCATACTTCTCCTGGCTTGTCACGAAAACCACGATATCGGCCAGGAGGTAGATGTTTTGGGTTATCTTCCTGTTTTCGGGTTCCAGGCTGTCCACATCAGGAGTGTCGACCAGGACGGTGTGGCGTAAGTCTTCGTGGTCGTGGGTGAATACCTGGAGTTTGCCTGGAATTCCACGGGTAGGTTTCAGTGGGATGCCCTCCCTGGCGGGTCGGGCCTGGAGCATGTCTGGGAACGGGAATCCCTCTTCCATCCAGGAGTCCTGGTGGGCATAGGCCAGGGAACCGCGGGTCTTGGGCCTTTCGATTCCCGTAATGCTCAGCATTTTTCCGCAAAGGGCGTTGAAGAGGGTGGATTTGCCCGTACCGGTCCCTCCCAGGAACACCACCCAGATGCTGGGGGATTGATCCTTGTACATGAAGGTGCGGATTCTGCCGGGAAGATCTTGGGCCAGGGTATCGATTTCAAAGGCCCCGGGAGTCAGGCCGGGACAAATGAGAGGTTCCTCTCCCAGCAGGTCTCCAAAGGAGGGGACGGAATTGTCCGCTTGGCGCTTATTCATTACCGTTTCAGCCGAATTTCCAAGGGCTTCTATGCCGATTCGCGGCAGAAGGAGTATTCCCGGAAGAGACGGGCGAATAAGCACTATAAGCCAAAGACCGGTCCCTGTCAAACCGGGGAAAGGACCGGTTGGAGGAGGGAGTGGTGTTCGGCCTCACAAAGGGAATATTTGACACCTTTTCTTGATTGCTGGTAAAAGGAGTGAAATAGATGCTCCCTCGGGCCGGAGGCTTTACCTTGAACAAAATCGAACATTTTTCAAAGGTCGCGCAGGGGTTTGCCTTGAGCAACATATTGATGAATACTTTTCCTGGGGAAGGCGCATGTTTGGATTTCTTTTCCGAAAGCAAAGAATGGTGGAAGAACTCATCGGGAAATACCTGGATAATCTCAGGATGACCCAGGAGTATTTCACCGAGGCCCTGAATATCTGCCTGGAGGGGAGCTGTAAGGGGGATTTCGATTTCATGACCGAGCAGACCCACAAGCACGAATCCAGGGCGGACGATATCAGGGATGAAATCAAGGATCTGATGTATAGCAAAGCCCTGTTGCCCGAGTCCCGTGGAGATATCATGGGATTGCTGGAGGCCATGGACCTGATCCCAGGTATCTTCGAGCGACTCCTTTTCATGATAGGGACCGAGAAGATTGAGATCCCGGAATTCATCGTTACGGACGTAAAAGAACTCATTGAATACTCCCTGGCAAGTTTTGATCTCATGATCAAGCAAGTAGAGGCTCTTTTCAAGAGAGGCGGGGAGATCCGCTCCATGGTTTCGGTCATCGATCGCAACGAGAGCCATTGTGACCACATCGAAAGAAGGATCATAGCCGCTATCTTCTCTTCACCAACCCTTGACCCTTTCAGGAAGATCCTCCTCAAGGAACTCATTGTGACCATGGGAGATATTTCCGACCAGGCCGACCGGGTATCCAAGAGGGTCAACATCATCAGCATGAAGAGAATCGTGTAATGGTCCCTTTGCTCGGCGGCATCTTCCTCGGCTGGTCCCTGGGGGCGAATGACGCCTCCAACGTTTTCGGCGTGGCCGTATCCTCCCGCATGGTGAAGTTTTGGACCGCAGCCTTGCTGGGGGCCGGCTTTGTTCTGCTCGGTGCGCTCCTGGAGGGCGGGGCCGGGATCGAGACACTCAAAAACCTGACACCGATGGATCTCAACCAGGCGGTCGTATGTTCCGTGGGGGCTGCGGCTACGGTCAGCGTTATGACCCTGCTCGCCCTTCCTGTGTCCACCTCTCAGGCCGTGGTGGGAGCCATTGTGGGTATCGGTCTGCTGAACGGGAAGATCGACCTCGGGGGACTCGGGAAGGTCGTTCTCTGCTGGCTTGGGACACCGCTGGGAGGCCTGATTTTCGCCCTGCTGGTGTACAGGCTGCTTGGGACCCTTTACAACAGGCTCCCCTTGAATCTCTTTCAAGTGGACCGGCTTCTTCGTATCGGCCTGATCCTGGCAGGTTCCTACGGGGCCTACACCCTCGGGGCCAACAACGTTGCCAACGTAACCGCGGTTTTTGTGGGCGCCGGCATGCTGGATGTCACCTCAGCGGCCCTTATCGGGGGGTTGAGCATCGGTCTGGGAATCGTGACCTTCAGCCGCGGGGTGATGGAGACGGTCGGGAAAAAGCTGGTCCGGGTGGATGCATTTTCCGCCCTGGTCGTGGTCCTTGCCGAGGCGATCACTGTCCATGTGTACACCTTTTTGGGGGTGCCGGTATCCACATCCCAGGCAGTGATCGGGGCCGTCCTGGGAGTCGGAATGGTAAAAGGGATCCAGTCCGTGAGCGGTAAGACCCTCGGAGAGGTCCTTGCCGCTTGGTTTTTCACACCTGCCGTATCGGCCTTGATGGCCGTGGCCATTGATTTTGTTGTTCATCTGGAATATGTTCCCGGCAAGTGATTGAGAGGGAAAACATTTCGTCGCGTGTAATACCTGTGGCCCCATTGC
>JAFDEE010000022.1 GCA_019310525.1 Deltaproteobacteria bacterium
GGCGTAACGCCTGCCCGCCGGCTGTTTGGCGGGAACGTAGCGGAGGGAACATCCCTTTATCCTTCACCCATCGGGTGCTCTCAGAATGCTTTAACATATTGTAATAAAGATCAATTTCATCATTAGCGCATAATTTGGGTTTAAATCCCGGTTTCTCACTCGAACCCTGGGCCCCTTGAATCCTTGAACCCTACTAACAAAACGATCCAGCTAAAGTTTTCGCCTGGAAAGCCCAAGGTTCACCCATTCACAGACTGGGACACTAAAATCTAAGTCTGACGCAGCCTGGTCACGCCGTAGCCATAGCGAAGGCGGAAGATTGGGCAAAAGGGGGCGTTTTTCAAAAGTCTCGGAGAATAGACCTGCTGAGGATAATAGATCCCTTGATTCAGCAAGACGAAAAATTCATGAGGGAAGCCCTCCGGCAGGCCAGAAAGGGCCTGGGCCGGACCTCTCCGAACCCGGCTGTAGGTGCGGTGATCGTGCGGGGCGGTCGGATCGTCTCAACCGGCTACCACAAAAGGGCCGGGGCTGAACACGCCGAGGTGGTGGCGCTGGAACGCCTGGGAGGACAGGCTCGAAAAGGTGATACTCTGTATGTGACCTTGGAACCCTGTAACCATCACGGTCGGACCCTCCCTTGCACGGAGGCGATCCTGAAAAGCGGGATCCGCAAACTCGTGGTGGGTATGACAGATCCCAACCCCACGGTGAGGGGCGGGGGCTGTGATTTCTTGAGGGAGAGGGGACTGGAAGTCCGGGTGGGGGTTCTGGAGAAGGAGTGCAGGAAACTCAACGAATCCTTCATTAAGTTCGTCACCACGGGCCTTCCTTTTGTAATCGCCAAGTCGGCTCTGACCCTGGACGGGTGGACCGCGACCGCCACGGGGCATGCACGGTGGATCACCAACGAGAAGTCCAGGAAGTTTGTCCACCGGCTGAGAGACCGGGTGGACGGAGTGATGGTGGGAATCGGCACCGTCCTGGCCGACGATCCCCGCTTGACCACCCGGCTCGGGAACAGAAAAGGGAAGAATCCGGCTCGGATCATCGTGGATACTCACCTGAGGATTCCCCCGGATGCACGGGTCCTGGAGGATATTGAGACCGCTCCCACGATCCTGGCGGTGGGGAAAGGGGTTCCGGAAGGACGGCTGGAGGCCTTGAGGGACCGGGGCGTCCATACCATCATCTGTCCGCTGAGACAGGGCAGGGTGGATTTGAGGGGCCTTCTGGTGGAACTAGGTAAGATGCCCGTCTGTTCTCTTTTGGTGGAAGGGGGGGCGACCTTGATGGGTTCCTTGATTCGGGAAAATCTTGTCGATAAGTATTATATCTTCAAGGCGCCGAAGATCCTGGGCGGCGATGACGGCGTCCCGATGGCCTCGGGTCCTGGTGCACGCCGGATGGATAAGGCCTTCTTGCTCCGGGACATCCGCATCAGACGCTTCGGGGATGACGTGTTGATCAGGGGGTATCCGAATGTTCACAGGAATCGTTGAAGGGATCGGACAGGTCAGGGAAATCAGCCGAGTCGGAGGAGACGTGCGGCTGACCATCCAACCCCCCTTCCCCCTCTCGGACAGCCGCGTGGGAGACAGCATCGCCGTGGATGGAGCATGCCTGACCCTCACGGAACTGAAGGGAGAGATGTTCAGCGCAGATGTCTCGATGGAGACCCTTTCCCGGACGACGCTGGGGCGGTTGAAGCCCGGCGACGAGGTCAACCTGGAGAGGGCCCTTCGCCTTTCCGACAGACTGGGGGGACACCTGGTACTGGGACACGTGGATGGAGTGGGAAAGATCCTGGAAAGAAAACCGGAGCGTCGCTCCTGGTGCCTGAGGATCGGCATTGACAAAGCCCTGTCCCGGTATACTATTGAAAAGGGATCGATCGCGGTGGACGGGATCAGCCTGACCATAAACCGTTGCCAGGAAACCTGGTTTGAAGTTAATATCATCCCCCAAACCGGCAGGGAAACGACGCTTTTGAAAAAGACGGCTGGAGACCCCGTCAATATCGAGACCGATCTAATCGGAAAGTACGTGGAGAAATTTTTTAAAAGTGAAGGGGCCTCCCGGGATACTTCCGGAGGCTCCGGGATCGACGAGAACATGTTGAAGGAATTCGGATTCGGTGAGTGAAAAATGCCAATTGCATCTATAGAAGAAGTTCTGGAAGACCTGAGACAGGGGAAGATGATCATCCTGGTGGACGACGAGGACCGGGAGAATGAGGGCGATCTGACCATGGCCGCGGAGAAGGTCACCCCTGAGGCCATCAATTTCATGGCGACCCACGGCCGGGGCCTGATATGCCTCTCCCTTGCTCCGGAAATAGTGGACCGGCTCCAGCTTCCCTTGATGGTCCATGACAACCGCTCTCCCTTCAAGACTGCTTTCACGGTATCCATCGAGGCCCGGGAAGGAGTGACCACGGGTATTTCAGCGGCTGACAGGGCCCACACGATTTTGACCGCCGTGGCGGATGACGCAAAGCCCCAGGACCTGGTTCAACCCGGACACGTGTTTCCCCTTCGGGCACGGCGGGGAGGCGTGCTTTTCAGGACCGGACAGACAGAGGGATCGGTGGACCTGGCCCGCCTGGCGGGGTTGAAACCAGCCGGAGTGATCTGCGAGATCATGAATGAAGACGGGACAATGGCCCGCATGCCCGACCTGGAAAAGTTCGCGGAAAAGCACGGTCTGAAGATCGCCACGGTGGCCGATATCATCGCCTACCGGATGAGAAACGAATCTTTCGTCCACAAGGTGGCGGAGACCGTGTTGCCTACCCCTTACGGGGAGTTCAAGGCCATAGCCTTTGTAAACGATATCGACGATCACGAGCACCTGGCCCTGGTGAAGGGAGAGATCGATTCGGAGAGGGAAGTCCTCGTGAGGGTCCATTCCCAGTGCCTCACCGGAGATGTCTTCGGTTCCTTCAGGTGTGACTGCGGGACCCAGCTCAGGAAGGCTATGGAAATGGTCCAGGAAGAGGGCCTCGGGGTGATCCTTTACTTGCAGCAGGAAGGAAGGGGAATCGGTCTGGCCAACAAGATCAAGGCCTATGCCTTGCAGGACAGGGGCCGTGACACGGTTGAGGCCAATGAAGAGCTGGGATTCGGTGCTGATCTCCGGGATTATGGGGTCGGCGCCCAAATCCTTGCGGCCCTGGGGATTCGAAAAATGCGCATCATGACGAACAACCCCAAGAAGATTATCGGGCTCGAGGGATATGGTATCACGGTGACCGACAGGGTCCCCATCGAAACGGAACCCCGCCCGGAAAATCTGAGATACCTAATGACAAAGTGCCAGAAGCTGGGGCACCTGCTTCACCTCGATGATGAGAGGATTTCTTCAGGCGGCTGAAGGACACCTTGCGGTTTCGGAGAAGGGAATCATTGAGGGCGGGTACAGGGACCTTAAGGATACGGGAGAGGAGGAACATATCGATGCCGAAAATATTTGAAGGTCACATATCAGGAAAAGGGTTTCGCTTCGCCATTATCGTCGGCCGTTTCAACGACTTCATCAGTTCGAAGCTCGTCGACGGTGCCCTGGATGCCCTTAAGAGGCATGGGGCAGATGAAGACCAGATTGCACTGATCAAGGTTCCGGGAGCCTTCGAGATTCCCCTTGCTGCGAAGAGGGTGGCCCAGAGCGGCCGTTACGACGCCGTGATTTGCCTTGGGGCTGTAATCCGGGGGGCGACGCCCCACTTCGACTATGTAGCCGCTGAGATGTCCAAGGGGATCGCCGCCGTTTCACTGGAGAGCAACATTCCCGTGACCTTCGGTGTCCTGACGACGGACAACCTGGAGCAGGCCATTGAGCGGGCGGGATCCAAGGCCGGCAACAAAGGCTGGGATGCAGCCGTGGCGGCCATGGAGATGGCGAATCTCCTAAAGGCCCTTGAATGATCCAGAGGAGGGATCCGGTGGATTAGTGGAAAGACCGATCCCGGTCCTTATCTTTTTTCCGGCTCTTGGGAGCCGATCCTTTTTTCTTTTGAGACGATGGGAAAGAGACATCAGGCCAGGGAACTGGCCTTGCAGGTTCTTTTTCATATGGAATTCAATCCCGATGATCCGGAAGAGTCCTTCCGGATTGTGTGCGAAAACTTTGCCCCGCCGAGGTCTATCCGCCCTTTTTCGAAGGAGTTGGTCTTCGGGGTCTGCCGGCACCGGGAGGATTTGGACCGGTTGATCGGTAAGGCCTCCAGGAACTGGAAGCTTCACCGTATGTCCCGCGTGGACAGGAACATCTTGAGGGTGGGAGTATTCGAGTTGATCCACATGGAGGATATCCCTCCGAAGGTCTCCATTGACGAGGCGGTCGAATTGGGGAAAAGGTTCGGCACCGGGGAATCCGGATCCTTTATCAACGGGATTTTGGATTATGTCTATAATACGATCCAAGGTGAAACCCGCGAGACCGAACCGATCGGATAGGGCGTGCCTCTTTCCCGGGAGGTCCGCCCATGCCGGGGGGCAACATCAAACAGAGGGGTAACCGTGGGGGACCCCCGTCATGAGAAGGTGATTGGAGATCATGAAGTATAATCCGCAGGAATTGGAAGTGAAGTGGCAACATTACTGGGAGAAGGAGGGTCTTTTCAGGAGTCGCGAAGACCTCGACAGGGAGAAGTACTATCTCCTCGAGATGTTCCCTTATCCTTCCGGAAAAATCCACATGGGTCACGTGCGCAATTATACAATCGGAGATGTGGTAGCACGGTACATGAGGATGAAGGGCAAGAACGTCCTTCATCCCATGGGATGGGACGCCTTCGGTCTTCCCGCGGAAAACGCGGCCATTGAAAACCGGACCCATCCGGCCAAGTGGACCTATGAAAACATCGAAAACATGAAAAGCCAGCTCAAGAGGATGGGTTTCAGCTACGATTGGGAGCGGGAACTGGCCACCTGCGACCCTGAGTACTACCGATGGGAGCAGTTGATTTTCTTGAAGATGTACGAGAAGGGGCTGGCTTATAAGAAACGGACATACGTGAACTGGTGTGATGCCTGCCAGACGGTGCTGGCCAAGGAACAGGTGGAAAACGGGTGTTGCTGGCGTCATCCCGACCGGGAAGTGACCCTGAAGGAGATGGACAGTTGGTACTTCAGGATCACGGACTACGCCGAGGACATTCTTGATCATTGCGACAAGTTGCCCGGATGGCCTGAAAGAGTGCTGACCATGCAGAAGAACTGGATCGGGAAGAGCCTTGGCGCCATTATCCGGTTTCCCGTAGTGGGCTCTGAGGAAGTGATCGAGGTCTATACCACGAGGCAGGACACCCTTTTCGGGGCCACCTTTCTCTGCTTTGCCCCTGAGCATCCTCTGCTCAAGGACCTCGTGAAGGGTACGGAGCGGGAGAGGGAGGTGTTGGATTTCATCGAGCGGACCATGAAGGTGGACAGCTACATCCGCACGGCGGATTTTACCGTCAAGGAAGGGGTCTTTACAGGCCGCTACTGCCGAAACCCCGCGACCGGCCAGGAGATTCCCATCTATGTAGCCAACTTTGTCCTCTTCGATTACGGGACGGGGGCCATCATGGCCGTCCCGACCCATGATCAACGGGATTTCGAATTCGCCAAGAAGTACAACCTGCCCCTGAGGATCGTCATCATGCCCCCTGACCGGGAATTGACCGAGGAGAGCATGACAGAGGCCTACGAGGGGGAAGGGATCCTGGTCAACTCGGGGCCCTTTGACGGCATGAAGACCCTGGAGGCCCTGGACGATATCGCGGAATACCTGGAGAAGAAGGGCCTGGGGCACAAAACTGTCAATTACAGGTTAAGGGATTGGAACATATCGAGGCAGCGTTACTGGGGGGCCCCCATACCTATCATTTACTGCGAGCGTTGTGGGATGGTCCCTGTACCGGAGGAGGATCTGCCTGTTTTACTTCCCCTGGATCTGGAAATGCGGCCCAACGGCGGCTCCCCCCTGCCCCACGAACCGTCCTTCTATGAAACAACCTGTCCAAGATGCAAGGGGAAGGCCCGCCGGGAAACGGATACCATGGATACCTTCGTGGAATCCTCCTGGTACTTTGACCGCTATGCCTGCCCCCATTACGACGGCGGCCCGTTGGAGACCGAGAAGGTGGACTACTGGATGCCGGTGGACCAGTACATCGGAGGGATCGAGCACGCCATCCTGCACTTGCTTTACTCCCGGTTCTATACCCGGGTGCTCAAAGATTTCGGATACTTGAAGATAAAGGAACCCTTCACCAACCTTCTCACCCAGGGCATGGTCTGCAAGGAGACCCAGGAGTGCCCGAAACACGGGTACCTCTACCCGAACGAGGTTGAAAACAACCGGTGTGTCCACTGCGGCTCGGAGATCATCACGGGACCCAAGGTCAAGATGTCCAAGTCCAAGAAGAACGTGGTGGATCCCCAGCAACTGATCGAACAGTACGGTGCGGATACGGTTCGCATGTTCTGCCTCTTCGCCTCACCTCCTGAAAGGGACCTCGAGTGGAGCGATCAGGGGGTGGAAGGCTCCTTCAGGTTCCTGAACCGGGTCTGGCGACTGGTCGTGGAGAACCTGGATGACCTGGTAAAGACGGAAAGCCCCGAAAGAGGAGAATCCCTGCCGTCCCATCTTCGGGACTTGAAAAGGAAAACTCACCAGACCATCAAGAAGGTCACCAGCGACATCGAGGATCGATTCCATTTCAACACGGCCATCAGCGCCGTCATGGAACTGGTCAATGACTTGAACAGGGCCCTTGCGGACGACCGCGAGAAGGATGGTCTCTTCTGGGCCGTGGCCAGGGAAGCGATCGAGACCACCGTAGTCCTTCTTTCGCCGGTGGTGCCTCATATCACCGAGGAATTGTGGCGGATGCTGGGCCACGAGAAGAGCCTCCTGGAGGAGCCCTGGCCACGCTGGGATGAAAAGATGCTGGAAGTTGAAAGACGCCTGATCGTTGTCCAGGTCAACGGCAAGGTGAGAGCCAGGTTGGAAGTGCCGGCCGCTTTTGGGGATGAGGAAATCAAGGCCGAGGCTCTTCGGGATGAAAAGGTAAAGAAGTTCATCGCCGACAAACCCATCAAAAAGATCATCTTGGTCAAGAACAAATTGGTGAATGTGGTAGTATAGGGTGCCACTCGATACCGGGAAACCGGACGGGACTCTCCGACCGTTTGGATTTTGGGGCCGCCAGAGAGCGGGGGAGCTTGAATTCCCGGGGGCCCCGGGCCCCGTGGACGGAAAAAAAGAAGGGGTGGGGACTGAATCGAAACGAAAGCCTTTACCCGGCAAGGGCCAGCGGATATCCATTCGGGCATGGCGGGGGGCTTGGAAGAAGCAGGAAGGAGAAAAAGGCATTGAAACAGATCAATAAAGGATTTCCCGGGGTTTTGAGAGCCTTCCTGTTCGTTGCGCTCATAGGACTTTTCGCGGGCTGCGGTTACAATTTCAGGGCGGACGGCAGGCCGGTCGGCATTGAGATTGAAAGCCTTGCGATTCCTCTTGTGGAGAGCACATCCTCCATCCGAGGGTTCGAGGCCGATTTTACCCGTATCCTTCGCGAGGAATTCATCAGCCATGGTAAGGTCCCCCTGGCCTCAAGCACCCAGGCCCAGGCCGTCCTCAGGGGAAAGATCCGGGAGATCCGGGAGGATCCCCTGAGCTACGACTCTCAGGAAAGGCGCGTTCATGGCCGATTGACCACCTACGAGGTGACCAGCAGTCGTCGGCTCCGGGTGAGGCTGGACATTAAGCTTATAGACCGCAGGACCGGCAAAGTGATTTGGCACGAGGGAAAGATGGAGGAACGGGCGGTTTACAAGATCGATACTGATCCCTTGCGGAATCGTTACAACAGGAAGCTGGCCCTTGAAAAGATCGCCCGTCGGCTTGCAAAGCGAATATACCTGAAGACAATGGAAAGGTTTTGATGGCACAAGACCTTCGTCCCGGGGATGTCCTAAATACCTTGAAGGAGGGGCGGCTTGCCCCTTTTTATCTTTTTTACGGACCCGGAGAATTTCAGATGGAGAAGGTCCTGGATCGGATCCGCGAGACCTGGATTCCCGAAGCATCCAGGGACCTGAACCTTGAGATCTTCTATGCCGATGAGAGCGATCCCCGGGAGATCGTAAATCGTGCTTTGTCCTTCCCATTCCTCTCAGAGCACCGCCTTATCATCGTGCGAAGAATGGACCTTTACAGGGCCGATGCCTTGGAGAAGTTCCTGCCCTACCTGGAAAACCCCCCGAAGACTTCCTGCCTCATCTTTGTGGCCCAGAAGCCGGATTTTAAGCGTAAATTTTACCGAACCATCAGGTCCCTGGGAGGGGCCGTTCTTTTCCCGGCCCTCAGGGAAAATCAGGTGGTCCCCTGGATCCGATCCTTGGCCTCCGAGATGGGGTTGAACATCGAGAAGGAGGCCTGCGATTACCTCCAGCAGATGGTGGGCGCGAATCCCAGGGAACTCCATGCTGAACTGGAAAAGTTGTTTCTAAGGTACGGCGGCGGCAGGGTGGGGATGGAGGAGGTCCGGGAACTTGCGATCCACAGCCGCTTATATTCCGTCTTCGAATTGATGAATCTCTTTTCCACGAAGAATGGCCCGGCGGCGCTCAGGGTCTTGTCCCGCTTTCTGGAAGAGGAGGATAAAAAAGGGGGACCCCTTCGGCTCCTTGGAATGCTGAATCGTCAGGTCCGATTGTTATGGCAGACCAAGATGATCCTTCAAAGGGGCGGGCAGGCCGGTGAGGTGGCCCAAAGGCTGAGCCTCCCCCGTTTTTCGGCCGGAAATCTGGTGAGGCAAGCAAAATATTGGAGCCTGGAAGAACTTGAAAGGACCCTGAGGTTGCTTTACGAGGTAGACGGAAGGCTCAAGTCGGGATCCCGACCTAAGCCGGTTCTGGAAAATTTCTTCCTCGCCCTCTGCACCCCGAAATCCGGCCCGCGAGGGCGCTAGGAGGAAGCCATTTGGTTGACCCGGCGGGTGAGACGGGAGATTTTGCGGGAAGCGTTTTTCTTGTGGATGACACCCTTGGAGGCTGTTTTTTGGATGATGGAGACGGCCTTGATGAGGCTCTCCCTGGCTTCTTCGGCAGCGTTCCGATCCACGGCGGAACGCACCTTCTTGATGGCGGTCTTAACCCGGGTTTTGTAAGCCATATTTCTCATTCTGCGCACCCTGTTCTGCCGGGCCCTTTTCAGTGCGGATGGATGATTTGCCAAAGTCCAATCTCCTTTGCCATGATGTTTTCTGAAAATAACATTACCTAATGGAAGAAAGAGAAGTTGTCAAGATAAAATTCGATGACCTATCCCTTCTTGAAAGACAGTGAACACGATGGCCCCAAACGCTGAAAAGCGGCGCGTGGGTGAGGCCGCGGGCGTTGTCGGTTTTTTTACCCTTCTGAGCCGGATCCTAGGGCTGGTGAGGGACATGGTATTCGCCCGGTTTTTCGGGGACGGCATGGCAGCTGACGCCTTTTTCGTGGCCTTCAGGATCCCCAATCTCCTGAGGCGCCTGTTCGCGGAAGGGTCCCTCACAATAGCCTTCATTCCGGTATTCACGGAGTACCTGACCCGTAAGTCCAGGAAAGACGCCTTTCTTCTGGCCCGGGCCGTGTTGACCCTGCTTTCTGCTGTTCTCGTCGGGATCACGGTCCTGGGGATTCTTTGCTCTCCCTGGATCGTCCGGATCCAGGCCTATGGCTGGGGCGGGGCAGGGGCCAAGTACGAACTCACGGTGCTCCTTACCCGGATCATGTTTCCCTATATCCTTCTCGTGAGCATCGTGGCGCTTTTCATGGGGATACTCAATGCCCTTCGGCATTTCGCAGCTCCCGCTGCGGCCCCCATCCTCCTCAACATCGGGATCATTGGGGCGACCCTGTGGCTTTCCCCCCACTTCTCGGAGCCGGTGGTGGGCGTGGCCGTGGGTGTGCTGATCGGCGGGGTCTTGCAACTGGCACTCCAGTTGCCCTGGATTCTCAAAAAGGGGGTAACCCTCCTCCCGGCCTGGTTGCCCCGCCACCCCGCCGTCAGGAGGATCGGGCTTCTCATGGTTCCCGCCGTCTATGGTTCGGCAGTCTACCAGTTGAACCAATTCATAGCAACTCTCCTGGCCACCTTTCTGCCCGAAGGCAGCGTCTCTTGGCTCTACTACGCGGATCGGATCGTGGAGTTTCCCCTGGGGGTCTTCGCCATCGCGATCAGTACGGCTGTCCTCCCCTCCCTCTCAAGGCACGCCGCCGGGGGGGACCGGGAGGGTTTTGGCGATACCCTCGAGTATGCCATCCGCCTCGTATTTTTTATTTCGGTCCCTTCCATGGCAGGTCTGATAGTGCTGGGGAGACCGATCATCCAGGTCTTCTTCGAGAGGGGGGCCTTTGGTCCGCTTTCTACGGATATGACCCTGACGGCCCTCTTCTTCTATTCCATGGGTCTGTGGGCCTTTTCGGCCAACCGGGTCATGGTTTCCGCCTTCTATGCCCTACAGGACACCAAGACCCCGGTGAAGACGGCCACTGCGGCAATGGCCGCCAATTTCGTTTTCAGCCTTTCCCTTATGGGTCCTCTTAGGCACGGAGGATTGGCCCTGGCCCTTTCCCTGGCCTCCACTCTCCAGTTTTTCCTCCTCCTCTATCTGCTGAAAAGAAAGACCCCCTTTTTCGGCTTGGGCGTCATCCTGAAATCGGGCGTGAAGAGCCTGGCCGCCTCGGTCCTTATGGGGGGTGTCGTCTATTACCTGTCTGTTGCCTGGAGAGACCTTGCCCCACCGGAAAGCCTCTGGGACGTGGCCCTCATGCTGGTGGTCCTGGTCCCGGTGGGGGCTCTCATCTATTTTTCCCTAGCCAAGCTGTTTCGGTTGAGAGAGCTTCAGACCCTGAAGGATATCCTTGGACCACTGTTGAAAAGAAGACCTTGAAAATAGCCGCCCTAAGTGTATTCTTCTTCCAATTCAGGAGGCGGCTGAAACGCTGGGATCCCTTTTTCTTTATCCTATCCCCTGAGGTACTTCCTTCGCTTTCCCTTTTGAAGAAAATAGAGTCTCAGGAGAATGATCAGCAATGGCACCCCCAAAAAAAGGATGTCATCGATCCTCTTGGGGATGAGATCCGGTAGGAAGAAATAGAGGATGCCTGCAAAAAGGAGACTGATTCGGAGAGCCCTGCCGTAACCCACAAAGGTGAAAACCCGAAAGAACGCCATGAAGGAAAAAGTGAAGAAGAGAAAGAACAGGAGCGAGAAAAGATAGCGGTATCGCGGTGGGATGGTGGAAAGGATTCCCTTAAAGGCCCTTTCGACGAGTGGGACTTGCTTCTTGAACCGTGCCTGGATGACCTCCCTGATGGTCATCTGTTCGTCGATGTAAGTGCCCCCTGGGATCAGGAAATCCAGTTTGATCGCTGAGTCCCTTTCGTGGAGAGTGTCGTTTACGGCCCGGAATGGAAGAGAGAGGATGCGCCCGGCAAACACGTAACCCCCGATAACTAAAGCGGCCAAGACAAGCAGAATAATTAGTTGAAGGACGGCCTTTTTCACCGAACCAGCTCCTTGACCCTTGAAGAGACACCGGATACCGTTGATTCTTTTTGAGAAGGACCCAACGTTCATATAGCAGGCAGGGGACTGGATATCAACAAGATTCGTATCCTTTCTCACTGATGGATGCCGACTAGGGAGCATGGAATTTTTACAAGGTTCCTCTCCGCCGTTTATGGTATAATAATAAATCAGGAAGTTCCGGATTCATTTCGTGGTGATTTCAGGACACCCGCACCTATCCGGGAGGGGGTTTTTCATGGAGGGAACCTTCCCCACCACAAGACCCCTTCAAGGAGCTTGTCCCTCCTTGAAGGGGTCTTCCGCCTTCAGGACGGTGGGCTCTGGAAGCCGCCGTCCCGAACGGTTCGGAATGTCGGCGATTTTGCAACGGGTACATTGAGCCCATGAGGGGAAGAAGGAGATGGGAATCCGGGAATTCGCCATCAAACTCTTTATGATGAGCCGCATCGCCTGGACCGTTCGAAAGACAGTTTACGCGGAGAGATGGAGGTCTCAAGGGGAAGAGGACATCCCTGTCCCTGGGAGGGGCCATGGAAAGGGAAAACACCCCAAATGAAAATATCCTGGTGGTGGACGATGATCCCTTCATCCGCGACCTCCTTAGGGAGGCACTGGAGAGGGAGGGTTATCGTCCGGAGGTTTCGGGGGATGCGGAGGACGCCCTTGCCAGGTCTGCCCGAAAGACGTTTGCCCTTGCCTTCGTGGACATCAACTTGCCCGGAATGAGCGGCCTTGACCTGGCTGCAGAGATGAAGGAACGGAACCCGGTTTGCGAGATTGTCTTTATCACGGGCTCGGGTTCCCTTGAAAACGCCCTCAGGGCTATCAAGATCGGGGCCTATGATTATCTCCGGAAGCCCTTCAGCCTGAACGATTTCCTTCTCTGCCTCAAGCGATTCCAGGAAAGGCAACTTCTCCGGGAACGGATCCGGTCGGCGGAGAGACGATATTTTCGACTGGTTCAGAATATTCCCCTGATCATTTACGTGCTTCGGGGGGATTTCGGGCTGGACTTCGTAAGCGATGCAGTTTTGGAGATTCTGGGGTACCGGCCGGAAGAGATTGTAAACCGGCCGGGGTGGCTCCTTGAACGGGTTCCCGAATCGGAGCGCGAACGACTAAAGGCCGCATTTCAGGCGGCCTTTGAAAGGGGCGCTCCCGTATCCCTGGAGTGCAGGCTTCTCCGCTCTGGAGGGGATACTGTCCACGTCCTGCTGAAATCCATCCCAGGCCCCGGCGGGAAGTCCAGGCTTCCACACGCATTTCTGGAAGGATTCATTCTGGATATCACGGACCGCGTCATCCTGGAAAAGACCCTCATTCAGAGAGAGAAGCTTGAGACCCTGGGGGCCATTTCAGCCGAAGTCGCCCACGAGATCAGAAACCCTCTGGTTTCGATCGGAGGCTTTGCCCGGCGTCTCAAGCAGAAATACCCGACGCTTGGAGAGTGTGACGTGATCCTGAGGGAATCCCAGAGGCTTGAGAGTATCCTTTCGAGAATCACCAATTATCTCAGACCGGTGGAAATCCATCCTCAGAAATGCTCTATCAATGGAATCCTGCAAGAGTGCCTGGAACGGAAGCGCCCTCAACTGGAGGAACGGGGGCTCGGTTTGCGGCTGGAATTCCAGGATTCCTTGCCCCTTGTCTTCCTGGATCCCGAGATTTTGACCCAGGTCTTTGTAAATCTCATACAGAGCGCCCTTGAATCCATGGATCGATCGGAAGAACTGACGATCACGACCTCCCGTGAGGCCGGGGAGATCCATGTCCGTATCAAGGGCAGGTTCCGGAGTCCCGGGACCCCCGATGACAAGACCATTTTCATGCCCTTTTCCGTGGAATCGTCAAGGGGTGGAGTGCCTTTGTCATATCGCCTGGTCAAGGATATCGGCGGGATCCTTTATGTAAGGGAGGAAAACGGCCACCGGGTATTCACGGTTTCTCTCCCGCTCGTGGATACCCGAACCGGTCAGGTCTGAGAACCGGCATGAGTTCCTTCTTTCAAGCCTTTTTCATCAAAGGGGCGGCCGGTCCAAGGAAAATTTCTTGCAGTAGAAAACAAAAACGCTATAGTCTAACCCAAATTATGCTTGAACGCTTGCCCGCCGGAATTATGGCGGGAACGTAGCGGAGGGAACATCCCTTTTACCCTTCACCCATCGGGTGCTGTCAGAATGCTTTAACATATTACAATAAAGATCAATTCCATTAGTAATGTATAATTTGGGTTTAAGGCTCGAATTCAAAAACGGAGAGAGTGATGGACAGGAAAGAAATCAAACGAGGATATACCTTTGACGACTTGCTCCTTGTACCTGCCGAGTCTTCTGTGTTGCCTTCCGAAGTGGATGTCAGAACACGTCTTACCAGAAAGATCAAGTTGAATATCCCCATCGTGAGTGCAGCCATGGACACGGTCACGGAATCGGAAACGGCTATCACGATTGCACGACAGGGGGGCTTGGGTTTCATTCATAAAAACATGAGCATTGAGCAGCAGGCCCTGGAGGTCGAAAAGGTCAAAAAGTCGGAAAGCGGCATGATCGTCGACCCTATCACCATCGAGCCGGATCGAAAGATCTATGAGGTCCTGGACATCATGCGCAAGTACAGGATCTCGGGGGTCCCGGTGGTTAAAGAAGGCAACCTGGTGGGGATCATCACCAACAGGGACTTGAGATTCGAAACGAACCTGGAGCAGCCGGTCGAGGCGGTCATGACCAAGGAGAACCTGGCCACCGCCAAGGTCGGTATCACCCTGGAAGAGTCCAAAGCCATCCTTCACCAGAGGCGCATTGAAAAGCTGCTGGTGGTGGATGATGAAGGTAAGCTCCGGGGGCTCATCACCATCAAGGACATAGAGAAGATCAGGAAGTATCCTAACTCCTGCAAGGACGAACTGGGACGCCTGAGGGTTGGAGCGGCGGTGGGGATCGACACGGACACGGAGGAACGCGTGGAGCGGCTCGTTGCCGCCAACGTTGACGTGGTGGTGGTGGATACGGCCCATGGGCATTCCCTCGGCGTCATTCGGGCGGTTGAAATGATCAAGAAGAAATTCCCCGCCCTGGAACTGGTCGCAGGGAACGTGGCGACGGCCGAAGGTACGCGGCGCCTGATCGAGGCCGGGGTCGACGCCGTCAAGGTGGGGGTAGGCCCCGGATCAATTTGCACCACTCGGGTGGTGGCGGGTGTGGGCGTGCCCCAGCTTTCCGCAATCATGGACTGTGCGGAGGAGGCCGCCAAGTGGGATATCCCCATCATCGGAGACGGCGGTATTAAGTATTCGGGGGACATCACCAAAGCGATCGCAGGGGGGGCGGATTGTGTAATGATCGGAAGCCTGTTCGCGGGGACCGAGGAGAGCCCGGGAGAGACCATTCTCTACCAGGGACGGACTTACAAGGTCTACCGCGGCATGGGCTCCATCGAGGCCATGAAGGAAGGGAGTAGGGACCGCTATTTCCAGGGCAGGATCGAGCAGGAAAAGAAGCTTGTTCCCGAGGGTATCGTGGGCCGGGTCCCTTACCGGGGTCCTCTGGGAGAAACGGTCTATCAGCTCGTCGGGGGCCTGAGGGCCGGCATGGGATACCTGGGTTGCCGCAACATCCAGGAACTCCATACCAAGCCCACCTTTGTGGCCATCACACCGGCGGGCCTCCGGGAAAGCCATGTCCATGACGTGATCATCATCAAAGAGGCCCCAAACTACATGCTGGAATAATGGAAAAAGATATTTACAAACAAAAAATTTTGATCCTGGATTTCGGGTCCCAGTACACCCAGTTGATTGCACGAAGGGTCCGGGAGGCCCAGGTCTATTGCGAGATCCATCCCTTCAACCTCCCGCTGGACGAGGTGAAGGCCTTTTCTCCGCGGGGGATCATCCTATCCGGGGGGCCTTCGAGCATCTACGATCAGGAGGCGCCCATGGCCGATCCGGGAGTGCTGGATCTGGGGGTCCCGGTACTGGGGATCTGTTACGGGATGCAGTATATCACCCACATACTGGGTGGAGTCGTGGCCAAGGCCCTGGATCGGGAATATGGCAGTGCCTCGGTCACGATCCGCAATGACCACGACCTGTTCCACGGTTTTCAGGTCGGCTCGGAAGAGACGGTCTGGATGAGTCACGGGGATCGCATCGACCGCCTGCCCGAGGGCTTCACCGTACTGGCGGATACGTCGAACAGTCCAGTGGCCGCCATGGTCCATTCCGGGAAAAGGCTCTTCGGAGTCCAGTTTCACCCGGAGGTCATACACACTCCCAAGGGAATGCGTATTTTGAAAAACTTCCTTTTCAGGATCTGTGGTTGCGAACCCCTTTGGACCATGAGTTCCTTTGTGGAAAGAACCATTGAGGATGTACGTGAAAGGGTGGGAGAAGGCCGGGTGATCTGCGGTATCTCAGGAGGAGTGGACTCCACCATCACCGCCGTGTTGTTGCACAAGGCCATCGGGCGGCAGCTTTCCTGCATCTTTGTGGACAACGGGGTGCTTCGGCGGGGCGAGAGCGACGAGGTGATGGAACTCTTCCAGGAGCATTACCACATGGATGTCCACCTGGTGGATGCCTCCGCCCATTTCCTCAGATGCCTCAAGGGTGTCACGGATCCCGAGCAGAAGAGAAAGATCATCGGCAGGGAATTTATCAAGGTCTTCGAGAGGAAGGCCAAGGAACTGGGCCAGGCCCGATATCTGGCCCAAGGAACCCTGTATCCTGATGTAATCGAGAGCGTCTCATTCAAAGGCCCTTCGGCTACGATCAAGAGTCACCACAATGTGGGAGGATTGCCGGAGGTGATGAAACTGGAACTCATCGAGCCCCTTCGGGAACTGTTTAAGGATGAGGTCCGGCAGGTGGGGTTTGAATTGGGCATCCCTCGGGAAATGGTGATGCGGCAGCCTTTCCCTGGGCCGGGACTCGCCGTGAGAATCCTGGGAGAGGTGACGCCCGAACGGTTGGAAGTCTTGAGATCGGCCGATGCCATCCTGCTGGAGGAGATCCGGAAGGAGGGACTTTACGAGAAGGTGTGGCAATCTTTCGCCGTGCTTTTGCCGGTCAAGACCGTAGGTGTGATGGGGGACGAGCGGACCTATGAAAACGTCATCGCCTTGCGGATCGTGGACAGCCAAGATGCCATGACCGCGGATTGGACCCGGGTCCCTTACTCTGTGCTTGCCGGGATCTCAAACCGGATCATCAACAACGTCCGGGGTGTCAACCGGGTCGTGTACGATATCTCTTCCAAGCCGCCCAGCACGATAGAGTGGGAGTAATCGAGTCCCTGGCCTCCGACTGCTTTACCGGCATCAGGGTGTGGGGGAAGATGTCTGCCCGGTAGCCGAATCGAACCGGTCGTCGATTGAGAGATCGGCCTTTTTGCGTCGGCCGCCCCGTTTCTTCTTTTGGTGCACCTTCTCCGTATCGACGGCCGGCTTGGGCGCCAGACCGAATATTCCTCTGGACTCCTTGCCCTTGGCGATTTTCCTGGAATCCTGCCTCCTTCCCGACTTTTTCCCGGACCCGCGGCGACCCTTCAATACCCTTGATTTCCTCCCTCGAACCCGGGACGGGACTTGGGCGGCCTGGTCCTCCTTGAACCAGTCGTCATCCGGCCAAGTTACGGGAATCTTTTCCCCGAGCATCTTCTCGATGGGTTCGAGGTAGTAGACGCAATTCTCGCATGCAAAGGAAAAGGCTTTCCCTGTCTTTCCTGCCCGGGCCGTTCGCCCGATCCTGTGGGTATAGTTTTCGGGGTCCTGGGGGAGGTCGTAGTTGATGACATGGCTGATGTCTTCCACGTGGATGCCCCTTGAAGCCACGTCCGTTGCGACCAGGATTTTTGTCTTTCCCGTCTTAAAGCGTTCCATAAGCCTGAGCCTCTTCGGCTGGGGCAGATCCCCGGTGATGCCCTCGGCAGGAAGTCCGTTTCCCTTGAGCTTCCCGGAGAGGAATTCGACGTCCGCCTTGGTATTGGAGAAAATGAGCACCCGGGTCCAGTCTTCCTGCTCCAATAGTCCAAGAAGCAGGGAAAGTTTCTGGTCCGATCCCACGTGGAACAGGCATTGTTCGATTCCGTCTACAGTGATGTTTTCCGGCAGCACCGAGATAAACTCCGGAAGGTTCATGTAGTCGTAAGTCAGGGCGAGGACCCGGTGGGAAAGGGTTGCGGAAAAGAGCATGGATTGCCTTTTCTCGTAATGGGGGAGTCGCCGGAGGATATAGCGCATGTCCTTGGTGAATCCCAGGTCAAAGAGGCGGTCCGCCTCGTCCACTACAAGGATTTTTATCCCACCTGTCTTAAAGATCCCTTGTTTGAGATAATCGATGATGCGGCCGGGAGTGCAGATCACGATATCCGGCCCCTCGATAAGCCTTTCTGCCTGTTTTCTGTAATCGATTCCACCAACCACCTGGGCCAGACTCAAGCCCGTGTGCCGCCCGATTAAGCGTGCATCCTCATATATCTGTAATGCCAGTTCGCGGGTAGGAGCGACGATCAGAGCTGAAGGCAGCCCGTTTTTCCTGGATTTTGAGCCCAACAATCGGCTGAAAATTGTAACCAGAAAGGCTGCGGTCTTGCCGGTTCCGGTTTGGGCCTGGCCAGCAACGTCCCTGCCCGTAAGAGAAATGGGCAGTACTTGGGCTTGTATAGGCGTGCAGTATGTATAACCGGCCTCTTTCAGGCCGGTCAGGATTTCATCGGGCAAATCGAAATCCTCGAACTTGCTGTTGGTTAAAAATTCCGGCTTTTCCGCCCTGGGGCTGAGTGCCTGTATATCAGTTTCATCAATCATGTGTATTCCTTTGTTGTCCGGCTCTCCCTAGTACCCATCCATTTTTCAATTCAGCCGAGAAAAGCTGCAGAATCTTGGGTATAATACTCCCTTCCATTGTGGGAACAGTGCCATGTCGCCGGGTGGTCCGTTCGAACTGGGTGGGAGGAAACGGTTTTTGGACGATATATCGATTCGATTTTGGTTATAAAACAATTCAACTCATTTGAAAATGTTTTTTTGCTTTTCTTTTGGATCAATATGTTGAAGTTTATTTGATTTGGAGATAGAGTTGAATGTTATATATAAATATGCATATCTTGATCAACATCGGTTCGTTTTATGTTATGAGTAATTATAACATCGATCAAGCAAGGCCTATCTTTAAATTTTGAGCACCGGCGAATTTCCGATTTTTCCCCCTCCCCTCAGGGGCGTAAGCCTTACGCAGAGATTGGAGAAAAGGGCCATTTATGGATGGGCACTATTTAGCATATTTTTTTTCCCCTGTTACGTTTGACATTATTATGTTAATCGATTACGGTTATCGATATGCATCCAGATATGAGAACCATTACCAGGGAAGTTTTGTTGGCTTTCTGGAAGGTACACATATTGCACCATGCCGGAGAAAAGGGCGTGGTGGGCCAGTGGATGCTCCAGGAGCTTCGGAGACACGGCTATGATATCAGCCCCGGGACCTTGTATCCATTGCTCCAGCGGATGGAACGGAACGGTTGGCTGAGGGCGGTGGTAGATCCGGGGGCGGGACCGCGGGGCAGGAAAATGTATTTTTTGACGGGAAAAGGAAGAGATGTACTCGCTTTCCTCCGGGACCGGGTCGAAGAATTGTGGGAAGAAGTTAGAGATGAAGAGCCCGAGTGATGGATCCTCCTTGGAGGTGGAGGGGGTGGGACGGATGCCCGATACCGTTCCGGCGATCCGGATCCAAGATGTTACGGTCCGTTTTCAGGGAAAAACGATCTTGGCGCGATTTTCCCTGGACGTGGGGCGGGGAGAAAAGGTGGTGCTCAGCGGGGAGTCGGGGATCGGTAAATCCACCCTTCTTCGCTGCTTGCTGGGGTTCGTGATTCCGCAGGAAGGCCGTATCTTCATCAGCGGGGAACCCCTTACGGCTGATACCGTCTGGAGACTCCGTAGGCTCATTGCTTATGTCCCCCAGGAACCCGATCTTGGAGACGGTCTTCTCCGGGAATGGCTGGAGAAGCCATTTTCCTATCGGGGGAATGCTCACCTTAAGGAAAATCTCAAGCGTATCCCCGAATTCCTTGAACGCTTTTCCCTCTCCCCCGAACTTCTTGATAAAGAGACCGGATCCCTTTCCGGAGGAGAGAAACAGCGCGTCGCTATGATCACTGCGATTCTCCTGGGAAGAAAGATCTTTCTCCTGGACGAACCCACCTCTGCCCTTGATGAAAAGAATGGACGTAGGGTACTGGAGACCTTCCGTACCATACCCGACGCCACCATCCTGGTAATATCCCACGATCCATTATGGTTGGAACTGGCCGACCGGACCGTTGAGCTTGGACGAGGAGGGAAAAATGGGGGCTGAAAACATAGGGGTCTGGTTCCTGGCGGGTTATTATACCTTGCTGATCATCCCCCTGGGTGTGATGCTATGGTTCCGGGTGCCGATCATCGGTAAGACCCTTTCGGCGGTGTTGAGGATGACCCTCCAGTTGCTTTTCGTCGGGCTTTACCTCCAGGTCGTATTCCGGCTGAATAATCCATGGCTCAACTCTCTCTGGCTGCTCGTCATGGTGGGCGTGGCTGATGTGTCCATTGCCAGGGGTTGCGGCCTCAGGTTGGGAAGGTTCGTCATTCCCCTTTTCGGCGCCTTGGTTGCGGGAACAGCGGTCCCCTTGATCGCCTTTGTAGGCCCTCTGCTCAAGCGGCCCAACCTGATGGACGCCCAGTATGTCATCCCCATCGGGGGCATGATCCTGGGCAATTGCCTGCGGGCCGACATGATTGGGATCAGGCACTTCTATGAGGCCATCCGAAAAGGAGAAAAGACCTTCCTGCTCGCCCTCTCTCATGGAGCCCGACTACATGAGGCCTTAAGACCTTACCTGCGTGATGCGTGCCGGGCGGCATTGCTCCCCACCGTGGCGACCATGGCCACGATCGGACTGGTGGCCCTGCCTGGTATGATGACCGGGGTGATCCTTGGTGGGGCCAATCCCATGACGGCTATCAAGTACCAGATAGGGATCATGATTGCCATTTTCACGGGAACGGCCATCACGGTGATCCTGGCTATCCTGATGAGTGTGAAGGTGAGCTTTACCCCATACGGGACCCTGGACCCCGGGGCCTTCAGGAAGCGGCCCTGAATCGATGAAAGAGAGCGGGAGGGGCTGAACGGGTCCGTGACGGGGGAGGGAGGAAGCTGCATGGCATGGGAATTTCTGTGGGCCGGGGCCGTTTCCTTTTGGAATTGAAGCCCGGTGCAATCAGTAATCAAGTTTCCAATACCTCCGACAGAACATGGAGTGATTCGATGGTGGAGAAGAAATCGGGTGGTAGTTTGAAAAACAATGATCTATCGATCTTTTTTGAGCCCAAAAACCTTGCAATCATCGGTTCCTTTCGGGAGAACTATTTCGGTGGCCACGTGGTGGTAAAGTCCCTACTGGAGGGGGGCTTTCATGGCGGAATATTTCCCGTCAACTCCAACGCCAGGGAAACCCATGGCCTCAGGGTGTATCCATCCCTGAAAGAGGTCCCGGCCAAGATAGACCTGGTCCTGGTCATGATCAACGCCCGGCGGGTTCCAAGGGTCATCCAGGAGTGTGGAGAGATGGGGATAAAAGGAATAGTGGTGGTCTCGGACGGCTTTGCAGAAAGGGACCTGGAAGGAAGACGGCTTCAGGAGGAAATCCTGAAGATTGCCGGACAATGGGGAATCCGCCTCCTCGGCCCCAACACCGCGGGAATTCTCAACACCTCCTGTGGCTTGAATCCTGCGCCTTACGAGGCCGGGTACTACAGGGTGAAGAAGGGGCCTGTCGCCATCCTTGCCCAGACCGGGATGATCAACCCCCAGGCCGTCCCCTATCCCGATCTCCGTTTTGGCATCAGCAAAGTCTGTGACTTTGGGAACAAGTGCGATCTGGACGAGTGTGATGTGATGGCCTATCTCGCGGAAGACGATGAGACCGGAGTGATCACCATGTACCTGGAGAGTATACGGGACGGAAGACGCTTCATCGAGACCTGCCGGCAGGTGAGCGCCCGCAAGCCCGTCCTGGTCTTGAAAGGGGGAAAGACCCGGGAAGGGGCCCGGGCCAGTGTCTCCCATACCGGATCTCTGGCGGTGGATGATGCCGTCTTCAATGCGGCCTGCAGGCAGTCCGGGCTCCTTAGGGTGGAGCGGTTCGCAGAGCTTTTCGAGATGCCTAAGATCTTCGCAGGACAGCCCCTTCCAAGGGGGAACCGGTTGGGGATCCTGAGCATAACCGGCGGGGTGGCCGTGCTTTGTATTGACCGGGCGTCGACCTACGGTCTTCAACTGGCCGAGTTGAGCCGGGAGACCGCTGTAAGGCTTGATCGGTGGTTCCCTGGGGCTGGAAAGATGCCGGTGGACATCGGCCCCATGATGGCCGCCGTCCGGGACGCCTTTTCCCTCTATCCCGAGTTGTTGAGGGAGGTGCTGGAGGACGAAGGGGTGGATTGTCTGCTGAACATCCTATGGGCGAATCCACGGGGCGGCATCATCGAGCGCTACCTCGAGGCCTATGAAGGCGTGAAGGACGGGCTTCGGAAACCACTGGTGACCTGGGTCTACGGACCGGACAGTGCAATCGTCCAGGAGACGGCCTTCCGCCTGGAGGACATGGGGTTCCCCGTGTTTCGGGAGCCGGAGATCTGTATAAAGGCCCTGGGCCTGGCCCTGCGTTATGCAGAGTGGAGGAAGGGGGCCTGACCATGTACGGGTGGGCAAAGAGATGATCGACGGAAGCCTTGACAAGGTGACGGTGATCGGCCCTAGGAGTTTGCAGGATCTTTTTGCCAATGGCTTGCTTTGTTCCGGAGGGGACTCCAAGGTACCCTGGATTGAGTGCCGGGGAGGAATGGGATGATGGAAACAAGGAAGCGGATATGGAGGAGGGGTTTTAAAATCAACTCTTTCAGTATACCCACGGGCCTGGTGTTCCTATTCTTGATCGTACTGACGTCCCTTGAAGGCACTTCCCTTTTCGCCGGGGAGAAAACGGAGGGATCTGCAGCCGCTAAAAGATGGGATCTTTTTAACCTGAGGGGTCGAGTGATCGGCTCGGTGGACAATAGTGGAAGCGTCTATAACCGGGTTGGCGTCCTGGTAGGAACGGTTGATAAGGACGGAACGGTCTACAATGTCCGCCGTGACCCCGTCGCCAGGGTGGATGCAGATGGTTCTGTCCGGAGCCGCACCGGTAACCTCGTGGGTTTCGTGGACCGGGACGGGAATGTTTATAATCGCTTGAGAAAAAAGGTGGGATCCGGCAAAGGGATCCACGACACGGTTCTTTTGGGGGGCGCGGCCCAGTTGCTCATTTTCATGAACAACTGAAACGACCGTCACCCCCCGGTGACGCGTTTCGTTTGGGGAAAGGCGTTCCTCCTTACCCGGTTGCTCCAGAGGACGAGAGTCGCTTCAGGAGTTCGTCTTCCAGGCGCGGCTCACCGTGGTCCCGGTACTCATAGCGGACCCTGAGGGTGGGCTTGTCAATGGACACGATCCGGGTCAGGTGGATCGGTGTGGCGAAGAGCACCAGATCACACTCGGACCGGCTGATGGTGGCTTGAAGGTCCTCGATCTGTTGTCGGCTGTATCCCATAGCCGGGAGCAGCGGTCCCATGTGGGGATACTTGCTGTAAGTCTCGGCGATGGTCCCCACGGCATAGGGTCTGGGATCCACGAGTTCAGAGGCCTCGTAAGTCCTTGCGGCGATGACCCCTGCACCGTAACTCATTTCCCCGTGGGTCAAGGTGGGTCCGTCTTCCACCACCAGGACCCTTTTTCCCCGGATAAGGTTCGGATCGCTTACCAGGACGGGGGATTCGGCCAGAAGTATTTTTGCATCAGGATTGCAGCGCTGGATATTTCCGCGGACCTGCTCAATGTTTTCCTTCGGGGCTGTATCCACCTTGTTGATGATGGCGATATCCGCCATGAGCATGTTGGTCTCGCCGGGATAATAGAGGAGTTCGTGCCCCGGGCGGTGGGGATCGAAGAGAACGATATGCACGTCCGGGAAATAGAAGGGCGTGTCGTTGTTCCCCCCATCCCAGACGATGACGTCCGCTTCCTCCTGAGCAGCCTCCAGGATTTTTCCGTAGTCCACCCCCGCATAGACGACGATCCCCTGGTCCACGAGGGGTTCGTATTCCTCCCGTTCCTCGATGGTGCAGCGGTGCTTCGTAAAATCTTCGTATGAGGAGAAGCGCTGGACCACCTGGGCCCTCAAGTCACCGTATGGCATGGGATGCCGCACGGCGACGACGCGTTTCCCCTGTTTGCGGAGGATCTCGCAGACCTTGCGGGTCGTCTGGGATTTTCCACAACCCGTGCGGACGGCGCAGACCGCCACCACCGGTTTGGTCGCCTTGAGCATGGTGTAAGTGGCGCCGATCAGGATGAAGTCCGCCCCCTCACTCATGGCGATCCCGGCCTTGTGCATGACCTCCACGTGGGGGATGTCGCTGTAGGACATGGCCACCAGGTCGACTCGATGCTCCCGGATGAGTTCAGCCAGCCTCTCCTCGGGAAAGACGGGAATCCCCTCGGGATAGAGCTTGCCGGAAAGTTCCGGGGGGTAGAGACGCCCCTCGATGTTCGGAATCTGCGTAGCGGTAAAGGCCACGACCCGGTAGCGGGGGTTATCCCGGAAATAGACGTTGAAATTATGAAAATCGCGCCCACCGGCGCCCATGATGATTACTTTTTCTTCTGTACCCATGATATTTCTTCTCCTGATTCGTTGATGAGCTGCACTACGCCGCCCATTGAACGGTAACAAGCGTTTCCCTGCCGGAGTACTCTCGGGTTTTTCCAGGAGAGACTACCGGCATCATCCTTTTCCCTCTCCCAGCAACCGGAGCGTAATAATTTTCCGGTGAGGGACCGCCGATGCCCATATTTTACCGCGCGGCCCTAAGCCCTCCCGGCCACCTTGAGCAGAACAGCGTTTTGGACGTGCATCCGGTTTTCCGCCTGGTCAAAGACAATAGAGGCCGTGGATTCCATGACTGAATCGGTCACCTCCCGCCCCCTTTCGGCGGGAAGACAATGCATGAAAAGAGATTCCTTGCCCGTGGCGGCCATCAAGGCGTCATTGACCTGGAAGGGCTGGAAGTGCTTCAACCTGGCTTCCAGTTCATGCTTTTGGCCCATGGAGGCCCATACATCCGTGTAAAGGACATCCGCGCCCTTGACCGCCGTGGTGGGGTCGTGGGAGATCTCCACTTGAGATATCCCGGCTTCCCGGGCACGCTTCACAGTATCCGGATCGGGTTCATAGCCTTCGGGACAGACGCAGACGAAGTGCAGGGGCAGGCGCATAGCAAGGTGCAACCAGGAGTGAACCACATTGTTCCCGTCTCCCACAAAGACGATTTTAAGATCTTCAAGACGGCCCAGGTGTTCCCGGATCGTAAAGATATCGGCCATGACTTGGCACGGGTGATTGTAGTCCGTAAGGCCGTTGATAACCGGCACAGCGGCATATCTGGCCAGTTCCAGGATATGGGCATGATCGAAGAGGCGGGCCATGATCATGTCGTTGTACCGGCTCACCACCCTGGCGATGTCCTTTATGGCCTCGCGTTTCCCGATCTCGATATCGTTTGGACCCAAGTAGAGGGCGTGGCCTCCCAGTCGGAAAAAACCGGTCTCAAAGGAAATCCGGGTCCTGGCGGAAGGTTTTGCAAATATCATGGCCAGGGTGTGGTCCCTGAAAGGTTTGTACGCTTCGCCCTTCTTCAGTTTTTCCTTGACCTCGGCAGCCAGATCCAGTGTTTCTGTGATTTCCTCGGGTGTGAAATCCGTTATGTGTAAAAAGTCTTTCTTCACTGCGATTCCTCCATTAAAAAGGGCTTTCTTATTACGGTGCTTGGTCAGTCATCACTGATTCGACCCTTTCGAGGGCCCAGTCGATGTCTTCTTTCCTGATGACCAGGGGCGGAGCGAAACGGATCGTGTGCTCATGGGTTTCCTTGCAGAGCATACCCAGGGTCTTCAATTTTTCGCAAAACCGCCGGGCGCCGCCGGCTTCTGGAAAGAGTTCCATCCCGATCAGCAAACCCTTTCCCCGAATTTCCTTGATATGGGGGCTCCTGATCCGGCGCAGGCCTTCCAGAAAATACTCCCCCATAGCCGCTGCATTTTCGATCATGTTTTCTTCGATCAACACCTTTAGGGCGGTTCGTGCGATGGCGCAGGCCAGTGGATTCCCCCCGAAGGTGCTCCCGTGTTCTCCGGGCCGGAGCACCCCCAGGACTTCCACATTGGAGAGCACCGCCGAGATGGGATAAAAGCCGCCGGAAAGGGCCTTGCCTACCAGGGTCAGGTCCGCCTCGATACCCTCGTGTTCCTCGGCGAGGAGCTTGCCGGTTCGGCCGAGACCGGTTTGGATCTCGTCCAGGATCAGGACCACGTTGTGTCGGGTGCAGATTTCCCGGACCTTTTTCAGGAATCCAGCGGGGGGAACGATGACCCCAGCCTCCCCCTGGATCGGCTCCACCAGGAAAGCCACGGTATTGGGCGTGATCGCTGCCTCGAGGGCATCCGGGTCGCCGAAAGGAATGATTTTGAACCCTGGAGTAAAAGGACCGAAACCCGAGCGGGCGGTCTCATCGGTGCTGAACCCCACGATGGTGATGGTTCGGCCATGGAAGTTGTTTTCGCACACGATAATCTCAGCCCGGTCTTCGGGGACCCCCTTGACCTTGTATCCCCATTTTCGAACGGCCTTGATGCAGGTTTCGACGGCCTCCGCCCCGCTGTTCATGGGCAGGACCTTGTGAGAGGAAGTCAACTCGCAGATCTCCTTGTAAAAGAGACCGAGTTGGTCGTTTCGGAAGGCCCTGGAGGTCAGGGTCAGTTTTCGGGCCTGGGATACCATAGCCTCCATGATCCTGGGGTGGCAATGGCCCTGATTCACGGCGGAGTAAGAGCTGAGGCAGTCCAGGTACTTGTTGCCCTCCACGTCCCAGACCCAGATGCCCTCGCCCCGCTGGAGCACCACATCCAGAGGTTTATAGTTGTGGGCTCCGTATGCTTCTTCCAGGTCGATATAGTACTGCTGGTTCATGTTAAATCCTCCCCACTCAGGCTGGTTTATGTTCTTCTTTCATGTGGCGGTTGAATTTCCTCACATGTTGCTTTACAAGGTTTCGGGCTTCTTCTCCCTTGCCCGTCTCTACAGCGGCGACGATCTTTTTCAGATCCTCGAGGTTCTCCGCGAGAACCCGCTTGCTCCTCAGGGAGAACTGCTCGTAACGGCCAAGGATCCTCTCGTGGATCATCCGAAGATTGGCCAGGTAAATCGGGTTTCCGACGATCTCTGCAAGAGCGATGTGAAGGTCCATGTCCAAGCGAACGAAGGCGGCACTGTCCAAGGGCTCCCGGTTCAGGATTTTCTCCGCCTCTGACAACAGGCCCCTCAGGCGCTTGATGTCCTTTTCCTTCACCCTTTCAGCGGCAAGCGATGCGACCAGCCCTTCAACCCCTTCCCTGAACTCGGCCAGATGATCATAGGTCACCTTTTTTGTCTGGATGAGCAGATCCAGTCCCTCGACGATCTTCTCCGTGCCGACGGCCTTTACGACAGCCCCTCCGCCGACCCCGATCTTTATGTCGATCAGGCCTTTTTGTTCCAGAACTCTCAGGGCCTCCCGAATGGTGCCCCGGCTGGTCTCGAACATCTCCTTCAGTTTCATCTCAGAAGGCAGCATGTCGCCGGCCTTGAGACTTCCGTCCAGGATGGCGCCCTGAATCTGGTCCACAACGTGCTGGTAGATCCGGTTGGGTTTGGGTTTTTTGAACTTAAGGTCGGCCATGTCGCCTCTTTTCAGCCAGGCCTCGTTGCCTCGCAGGATGGCCCTTCAAGGGTTAAATTGTTAAACTGTTAGACGGTTCAACCCTTTAACCATCTAAAGAGAATATGTCAAGAAAAAATGTAGCCGAATGGGAGGATCAGGGAAGGCAGTTGGAATCGGTTCGGGGGCCAAGTGGTTAGAAAAGGGGGTGACAATGGGGTTAGGGGAATTGGAGGGTTACCGGGGCCTCTGGATGCCCATCTTTCTGATTCTGGCCTTGAGGGTTGTAGGTTTCACGCCCAGGAGTTCCGCTGCCCCGCCTGGTCCTGAAACCTTCCACCGACACAATTGAAGGGCGGCCAGAAGGTTTTTCTTTTCCAGTTGTTTCATCTCCACCTCAGTGAGGATCTCCGTCCCTTGAAGATTCACGGGTGCCGGGGCGGGCATGGAAAGTGCCCCATCTTTCGGACGTGCCGGCAGGTCGAACCGGAGGTGGCCCCTTTGAGAGATGATTAGCGCCCGTTCGATCACGTTCCGCAATTCCCGGACATTACCCGGCCAGTCGTATTCCTGGAGCTCAGCCAGGTTGGCCCTGGTCAATTTTGGTCGGGGAAGGTTCAATTTGCCGGATACCCGGTCCAGGAAATGCTCAGCCAACAAGGGAATATCCTCCTTGCGATAGCGAAGAGGCGGAATTTCAAGGGGAAATACGCTGATCCGGTAATAGAGATCCCTGCGGAAGTTTCCCTCTTCGACTTCTTTTTGGATGTCCTTGTTGGTGGCGGCAATGATTCGAACGTCAACCTTTCGAGTTCGTTCTTCTCCGATGCGCTCGTATTCTCCATCCTGGAGGACTCTCAGAAGTTTGGACTGGAGAGGGTAAGGGATTTCCCCCACCTCGTCGAGAAAAAGGGTGCCGCCGTCGGCCGCCTCGAATCGTCCCGCCCGTTCCTTCACGGCCCCGGTGAATGCCCCTTTTGTGTGCCCGAAGAACTCGCTTTCGTAAAGTTCGCTCGGGATGCTCGCGCAGTTGACCTTGATCAGGGGCCGGTCCCTCCGGAGACTGCGCCGGTGGATTTCCCGTGCAACCAATTCTTTTCCGGTCCCGGATTCTCCCAGGATGAGCACGGTGGTATCGGTGGGAGCCACCATTTCGATCTGCCGGAGGATCTTCAGGAGCGCGGGGCTTCGGCCGATGATGTCCCCGAATGCTCCGACCTCATCCAGTTCCTCCCGAAGATAGACATTTTCGAGTTCAAGCTGACTCCTCAGTCTTTCTATTTCCTGGTAGGCGCGGGCGTTGGCGATGGCGATCGCCGCATGATCCGCGACCATCCGTAACCATACACTCCCTTTTTTGACGAGTTCCGGAGGGATCCTGAAATAGATGCCCACCACCCCCAGCACCTCTCCCTTGTATAGCATGGGCTGACCCGCAAAACTGATTATTTCTTCTCCCAGGGCCCATGGATTGCGCTCGATCCACTCGGGATGCCGCCGGATGTCCACCACGCTTCCGGCCTCGCCCCTTGAGGCGATAAGGCCGATTTTGGTGACGCCGAGGGGCACTCGTGCGTACAGGCCGTCCAGCCGTGACCAGTTTTGGGGGTCATGTCGCAATGGCGTGCCCCGGCTGGCAACCAAGTGCAGGCAGTTCCGCCGCCCAGGGCATTCCTTTCCCATGGCGCACCGCTCGCACAAGTCCCCTTGCCTGATGAGCCAGATTCGCGCCAGGGCCACGTGGAGCCTCATAGCCATCCGCTCGACGATCATACGGAGAATGGAGTCCACGGAACGTTCCTGGGCCATTTCAAGAAGAAGGCCCTTTATGGACTCAAATTCCGGCTCGTAGTCTTTCTCGATTTTCATCCTCATGCCCCGAAAGTATGCAAAAATTTGCCTGCTATCAACAATTTTTTGAAAAATTCAAAATATTGTTATGCCCTCTTCAAGAGGGTCTTCACTGGATATCCCGGAAATTGGACTCAATCGGAGGCAGGGAAGTAAAGTGGACGGATGGAAATATCTCAATATCCGGGGTGGTGAATCCTGCACAAAATGGGAGACTTTAAGCATATATATCGGGTCGGCGGGGTGAAGGCGCACCGGACAGGGTGGACTCAGGAGCGGTTTGCAACTTGTCATGGTTTTCCATGCGGCCGGATTGGCATGGATATCGCTTATTGTCTTCTCCAAGTAATGTCTGATCCATAAATGAGAATTCTCTCATTTATGGATGGGCACGTCCTAACCTTTAGTATACACTGGAATTCAGGGGCCCCAGCCCATTTCCTGCCAAGGGCGGAGGAGAGAAAATGATCAATCGGAGACGTGAAAAGGCCAAATTCGGAGAATGCATCGACCCATATCCCACCCATCTTCTCAAGCGGGTGGATCGTCCCACCACCAAGATCCTGGACGATCAGGTCAAGCGGGTGGACGAGAGGGAGAGCGGATTCATGAGGGCAGGGCGGGGGGATTTCGGCGAACGGCTGAAAAAAGAATATTACCGGTTCGTTCAGAAACATCCCCTGTCAAACGCCCTGGTCCGGATGGGGTTTCACTTGCGAAAGGTCACGGACGGTGAGGTGGCCTCCGAGAAGGCACCGATTCCTTATGACGATCCCGTGCTCATGGCGGCCCATATCAAGGAGGTGGCATACTTTTTGAGGGCCGACCTGGTGGGGATTTGTGAACTGCCCCCTTATGCCGTGTACAGCCACGGTGCCTGGCATGGGGGATTCGAAATCGAACTCAATCACAAATACGCAATCGCCATCCTGATAGACCAGGATGTTCGAACAGAGGAGGCCTTCAACGGGCGGGACTGGATCAGCAACTCCATGAGCTTCCTGGCCTATTCCACCTCCGGATTCATCGCATGCATTCTGGCGGACTATATTCGCCAATTGGGTTTTCCGGCCCGGGCACACCACGCCCTTGATTACTATGTGGTCGTGCCGCCGATCCTTCTCTGGGCAGGGCTCGGGGAGATGTGCCGGATCGGCGACATCGTACTCAATCCCTTTTTGGGCCCGCGGTTCAAGGCGGCGGTCGTGACCACGGATCTCCCTCTTGCGGTGGACAAGCCCATTGACTTCGGGCTCCAGGATTTTTGCTCAAAGTGCGGGAAGTGCGCCCGGGAATGCCCTTCGGGGGCCATAAGCACAGGGGACAAGGTCATGCACAACGGCTACGAAAAGTGGCCCAACGATGTGGAGAAGTGTACGCACATGCGGGTCGGGAATAAATACGGGTCGGGGTGCGGAACGTGTGTCAAAGTTTGCCCCTGGAGCAAGCCCTGGACTCCGTTCCACCGTGCGGTCAACTGGACCATGAGGCACGTTCCTCCTGCCAGGCGATTCGGCATCTGGGGAGACGACCTCATGGGATACGAGAAACCGGAGGAAAGCAAGAAGTGGTGGTTCGACCTTGAGTGGGTGGACGGGAAGCTCCGCATTCCTCCGAAAAAGGGGGAGAAAGATCACGATTACCTTTAGCGTGCCCGGGAAGGGGAACGGCTTTAGGTAACGGGGTCGTTTCCCCCTTCAAGGTTTATCCGGGGACCATCAGGTAAGGATGTATTCCTTGACAGATCATTAGGGATCGGCTGAATAAAGCCTGATTTTACAGGAGGAACCCGATGATTATCACGGAAATACTGGCGAGAAACGCTCGGATGTATGGGGATGAGACCGCCCTGATCGAAAGGGAACCCGCTGTGGGCGGTAGGAGGGCGATCACATGGAAGGAATTTGACGAGACGGCCAACCGGGTTGCCGGCGCCCTCATGGCCGGAGGAGTCAGGAAAGGGGACAAGGTGGGACTGCTCATGACTAATTGCCTGGAATGGCTCCCCATCTATTTTGGAATCCTTCGGACAGGGGCCTGGGCGGTTCCGCTCAATTTCAGATTCACGGCGGAAGATATCCGGTACTGCATGGAGGTTGCTGAAGGGCGGGCGTTTATTTTCGGGCAGGAATTCATTGAGCGGATTGACGAAATCCGGGAAGATCTCGCCTTCGTGAAAGACTACCTGTATGTGGGTCCCCCGGAAAAGAGACCGAAATATGCGGTGAGTTATGAAGAGTTTTTGGAGAAAGGTTCTCCTTTGGATCCTGGGGTCCAGGTCTCTCTGCTGGACGAGGCGGCCCTCTACTTTACCTCCGGAACCACGGGCCAGCCAAAACCCATTCTCCTCACCCATAGGAACCTGGAAGCCGCCGCCGTGACTGAAAACCTGCACCACAAGCAGACCCATACGGATAACTTCCTTTGTATCCCTCCCCTCTACCATACGGGAGCCAAGATGCACTGGTTCGGCAATCTCATCGTGGGGGCCAAGGCCGTCATCATCAAAGGGGTCAAACCAGAGTGGGTCCTTAAGGTCATCTCCGAGGAACAGGTCACGGTGGTGCTTCTCATGGTGCCTTGGGCCCAGGACATCCTGGTGGCCTTGGAAAGGGGTGAAATCCGGCTGGAAGACTACAAGCTGGATCAGTGGCGTCTAATGCACTGCGGGGCCCAGCCCATTCCACCGGCCCTGATCCAGAACTGGAAGAGTTATTTCCCGGACCAGGACTATGATACAAATTACGGTCTGAGCGAATCCACGGGCCCCGGGCCCGTCCATCTCGGTATCGAAAACACCCACAAGGTGGGGGCGATCGGGCTCCCGGGATTTGACTGGGAGTGCAGGATCGTTGATGAGCATATGAATGATGTCAGGCCTGGAGAGGTGGGGGAGTTGCTGGTCAGGGGGCCGGGTGTCATGAAGGAGTATTACAAGAACCCAGAGGCCACGGAGAAGGCCCTGGTGGACGGGTGGCTCCTCACGGGAGACATGGCTCGCTACGACGAGGAAGGATTCATATGGCTGGTGGATCGCAAAAAAGATGTGGTCATCACGGGAGGGGAAAACATCTTTCCCGTTGAGATCGAAGACTTTTTGAGGCTGAACGCAAAAGTGCTGGATGCGGCGGTCATCGGGATTCCTGATGAACGCCTGGGAGAGATTGCAGCAGCCGTCATAAAGGTGAAGCCCGGGAAGGAGATGACCGAAGAAGAGGTAAGGGAATACTGTGAAGCCCTGCCGCGGTATAAGAGACCTAGGGTTATCATTTTTGGTGATGTTCCCCGAAACCCCACCGGCAAGATCGAAAAACCGAAATTGAGACGGAAATACAGGGAGATCTCCGCTGGTGTGAAAAAGTGAGCAATCTCTCTTAAAACGGGGGTTTTTTCTTTGTGGCCGGACCCGGTTCTTTAGGCCGCAGTGCCGTTTTTGTTTGACCATTCATGGTCATGAAAGCGACCTTTTCCCTCCCTTTCGTTTATCCCTTGAAAATCTATCCTCCCTCCGTGATTTTCCAAAAAATGGAAAAACCGGATGACTTTCTGGTGCCGACGTCATAGAATTTTGTTAACCGCCAGGCCTTTTGGCGGCTTCCAGGCATGAACCCGAGGGGTGCCATGAGGAGAAAGGAAAAGGAAATCAAGGATCGCAGTCTCCTTGAGGAGATCCTGCAAAAGGCCCTCGTTTGCCGTCTCGCCCTGTCCGACGGATCCCGTCCCTATGTCGTCCCCCTTTGCTTTGGGTATCGGGAAAACACCCTCTATTTTCATTCGGGGATGACGGGTATGAAAATCGAAATCCTCAAGAAAAACAACAAGGTGTGTTTCGAAACAGAGATTGGAGTGGAAGTCGTTCGCTCTGAGAAGCCCTGCAAATGGAGTATGCATTTCATGAGCGTCATCGGTTTTGGAACCGCTGCCATTATTCTTGAACCCGAAGGGAAACGAGAGGCCTTGGATATAATCCTATCCCATTACTCGGGCGAAGACGGGCCCTTTGATTACGCCGACGAAACCATTGACAAAACCGTCATCATCCAGGTGGATATCGATTCCATGACAGGAAAGAGTTCCGGCTTAATGCCGTTGAGTGGAGACAAGAACCATTTCAAAAAAGAGTAACTTTTTAGCCTTATGAAATACGTAAATAGAGTGACGGCATCCTTTCTGCGCTCGAGAGTCTCACGGGCTGGTCTTTTCAGGCGACTTATCTGCGGGGGATTCCTGCCCCCTCCGCATTTTCGACTTCATCGAGCAGCGGTTTCCCCCATAGATAAATCACCAAAAGGCGGCGTCCTCCCGACAGTCACTTCGATAAGTATGCTGCCACTCTATCGATAGGCACTAGGTAGAAAAAAGCTAACTTGTTACAAACAAGAAGGGAATGCGACATGAAAAACAGAATTCGAATCGATCTTTTCAGTGATACAATCACGCGACCCACTCAGGGAATGAGGAAGGCTATAGCGGAAGCGGAGGTGGGGGATGAGCAGCAGCGGGAAGATCCCACCGTGAACAGACTCGTTGAGATGGTCTGTGAGCTTTTGGGAAAAGAAGACGCCTTGTTCCTTCCTTCCGGGACCATGTGTAATCAGGTCTCCATACGGGTTCATTGCAGGCAGGGTGATGAGATCATTATGGACAAGACCGCCCATACCCGCAATTTCGAAGGCGGCGGCCCCGCCGCCCTCACGGGTGCACAGGTCTATACCCTCGAAGGAGTACGGGGAGTCTTTACGGCCGGGCAGCTTGAGGAAGCCGTCCGCCCGGTCGATCCCCATTATCCCCGTTCCAGGATGGTCCTGATTGAGCAGACCTCAAACCTGGGCGGGGGGAGTATCTGGCCCCTGGATACCCTGAAGGAAGTGTGTGCCGTGGCCCATGAGCATGGGTTGGCCTGTCACATGGACGGGGCTCGCCTGCTCAACGCCGTCGTGGCGACCGGCATTTCGGCGAGGGAATATGGCGCCCACTTTGATTCCCTTTGGATCGATTTCAGCAAGGGGCTTGGGGCACCTGTGGGGGCGGCTCTGGCGGGTTCCAGGGATTTCATCCGGGAAGCCTGGAGATGGAAGCACCAGTTCGGCGGGGCCATGAGGCAGGCGGGAATCATCGCGGCGGCGGCCGTCTATTCACTTGAAAACCATGTCGAACGCCTCGCCGAGGACCATGAAAACGCCAAAATTCTTGAAAGGAAACTAAAGGAAGTGGGGGGCATACGGGTCGAACCGGTTGAAACGAACCTGGTCTTTTTCGATGTTTCGGGACTGGGTGTGACCTCCGAAGAGTTCAATGCACGTTTGATGGCCCATGGAGTCCGAACTTCCACCCTCGGAAAATATTCAGTGAGGGCGGTCACCCACCTGGATGTTACCCGTGAACAGGTGGAAGAGGCCGCCGAGATCATGGCTCGGGTGGCGGAGGAACTCTCCTGAGGGAGGAACCACTCTTGTTCGAATCAAGGTCGACAGCCCGCCCATAATACTGAATACCGGGAGGATGAAGGACTTGAAACCTATGGAAACCATCAGGAAGATTCCCGTGGGCTGGCAGACTATGCTTGTAATGGTCCTTCTGGTGACCTCGGCCCTTTTCTATTTCATCCACTATCTCCTTTTCAGAGATCCCCATCACATTTTCATCTTTCTCCTGGGAGATATGGCCTTTGTTCCCATAGAGGTGCTGCTTGTGACTCTGATTATCCACAGGGTATTGAGCGAGCGCGAAAAGAAGACCCTGATGGAGAAACTCAATATGCTCATAGGGGCCTTTTTCAGCGAACTCGGGATGCCGCTTCTGCGTCTCCTGTCCGAGTATGATCTTGGATGCGACACGATCCGGGACGAAATCAAGGGAAAAAGTTTTTCGAAGCAGGGATATCCGACATTAAAACAACAGCTTAAGACCCATGACTGCCGAATCGATATACATGAGGGAGACCTGAAAGCGCTGAGGGATTTCCTGTTCGAAAAAAGAGATTTCTTGCTCCGGATGCTTGAAAACCCCAGTCTTTTCAAACACGATACCTTCACGGATCTCCTTTGGGCTGTTTTTCACTTGATGGAGGAACTCGTCTACCATAAGGATCTGGACCGACTCTCGGAGGCCGACTCTCGCCATATATCCAAGGACATCAAGCGGGCTTATGATCTGACCCTTCTCGAATGGGCGGATTATATGAAATATATGAAGGAGAATTATCCTTATCTCTTCGCCCTGGCCATTCGGACGAACCCATTCAATTCCCGCACGATGCCTGGGATAGGGGGAGGACATAGGGAGAGGCGGGGAACATGATGAAAACAGCCCGGCAGCCCTCTTTCCTGGCAGGAATGATCTTCTCGAATCCAAACCCCCGAACACTTTCCGATAAGTAAAGGAGATTTTTCATGGAAAAAAGATATTCAAGCCTCGATACAAAGCTGATCCACGCAGGCGAACTTTTGCCCCGGCTGGAGGGAGCTGTTATCCAGCCCATTTTTCAGTCTTCCACCTTTGAGTACGGAGGGCAGACCTCTTATCATGACCTCAAGTACATCCGGCTGAACAACACTCCCAACCACTTGTCCCTGCATAAAAAGTTGGCGGCCCTTGAAAACGCCGAGTCCGCCCTCGTGATGTCCAGTGGAATGGCGGCCATCACCACTACCCTGCTGACAGTCCTTTCCTCTGGAGATCACCTCCTGGCCCAGGACTGCCTTTACGGCGGCACCCATAGCTTCCTGACCGATGATTTGGCCTCCTTCGGGATCTCTTACGACTTCATCGACGGCAACGACCCGGATTCATGGGAAGAAAAACTCAGACCTTCCACCAAGGCTATACTGGTGGAAAGTATAACTAACCCACTCCTTCAGGTGGCGGACCTGAAGGCCGTGGTGGAATTCGCCCGTGAGAAGAAGCTGGTCTCCATGATCGATAACACCTTTGCAAGTCCCGTCAATTTCCGCCCCCCCGAGTTGGGTTTCGACCTCTCTCTGCACAGCTGCACGAAGTACCTCAACGGGCATTCCGACATCGTGGCCGGCGCCGTCATCGGGAGAAGAGACCTGGTGGAGAAGATCTTCCACCGGCTCAACCACCTGGGTGCATCCCTGGATCCCCATGCTTGTTTCCTGCTGCAAAGGGGGATCAAGACCCTCGGGGTGCGTGTGAGATTCCAGAACCAGAGCGCCCTTCAGATCGCCCGGTTCCTGGAGAACCATCCGGCAGTGGAAAAGGTCAATTACCCCGGCCTGGAAAGCCATCCCGATCACGAAAGGGCCGTGGAACTTTTTGACGGATTCGGCGGAATGTTGAGTTTTGAACTCAAAGGAGGCTCTGACCCGGCCCTTCGTTTCATGGAGAAAACAACCCTGCCGATCGTGGCCCCCAGCCTAGGTGGGGTGGAAACTCTGATCACCCGGCCAGTCACTACCTCCCATTCCGGGATGTCTCCACAGGACCGGGAGGCCATGGGCATCACCGATGCGCTGATTCGGCTCTCCGTCGGGTTGGAGTCTACGGAAGACCTCATTGAGGATTTCAAAAGGGCCTTGACTTGACTCCATCCGGATGGATTCATCCCATCGGAAAGCCGGAGATTGAATGATAGTTTCAGAAAAATTCCGGGATGATCAGGGGTTACCCTTCTGGCCTTACTCCCGCTCGCCCATGGATCAAACCTTTGGATTACCTTCCCAGCAGAAACGAAGAGACGTTATCCTCTTCTTCGATTCCCTTTGATTCCCCTTGATCGGTCTTCATCCTTAAAGTCGTATGGCCGGGTCAAAAGATGAAGACAGATTCATTCCTCCACAACACCAGGGAAACCTGAAATCGGAACCGCCTGAAATTTTGAAGAAGAAAAGAGGGGTGGCAACTGTATAGAAATCCCTCCCTCATACCTTGAAATTGTCACTGACAGCAATCTTATCCAAATGTGAGAAGGAAAAAATATCGAATTTGAATGATTTTGCTCCTTCAATACTTCTTTTTGTGTTTGCTCTTCGATATTTGATGATTCAATGCCGTTTTCTCTTGACCTCGAAAAAAAATAGAGATAAAAATTTTATTGTTCGAGTCGTTGATTCGAATGACTTCCCTCTTCGGGGGTCATCCTCGAATGGAAGAAATTGGTATTCGGCCCTGAAAATTATTTTGGGAACCCTGGATAGTCTGTGACTAAAATCCCGACAAACGCGCCCTTCAGCAAGAAGGGCAAATAGAGACATCCGCCCTATCGAGACCCTGGGGCTCTTTTATGGTCTTATGGGGGAAGCGCCCGTGGGTCGTATTGAACAAGGGAACATCAAGAAAGGAGGTCTTCGTTTTGGTTCAGAATGGCATTGTCAAGTGGTTCAGTGACAAGAAGGGATACGGGTTCATTGAACAAGAAAACGGGCCGGATATCTTCGTCCATTATTCTTATATCAATGCTCCCGGATTTAAGACCCTGGCCAAGGGGGATGAAGTTACCTTTGAAATGGAAAACGGGGAGCGGGGCCCCGTGGCCAAGAATGTGACCAAGGTTTAAAGGGGTAATTCTTAGTAAGGAGAGGAGAAATAGTCTGTTTTTCCGATATCGTAATTTTAGACAATTTATCCCAAATTATGCGTTAACGGTGTAACTTTCTAAACAAAAGTGCCCCCAAATGTAGTAATAGAAGGGTATCGAATAAACCACTAAGACTACAAAGGAGGCACTCAAAA